>JAGAFT010000090.1 GCA_017627975.1 Oscillospiraceae bacterium | reverse complement strand
GCTGCGGAACGGTCAGGGCGGCGACATGGCGTTTATCCTTCGTGCACAGCTCATGGAAGCGGACTTGATCGTATTGAACAAATGCGATCTGCTGGAGGCCGCGGAGTTGGCGGCGGACAGGGATTGGCTGGCCGAGCACTATCCGCAGGCCGAGATCATTGCGATCAGCGCTTTGACAGGCGATGGGCTTGAGGAGCTCTCCCACGCTTTGACGCAGGGCAAGGCGTCCATGCAGCATCCCGACATTGACTATGAGGACGTTAACTTGCAGAACGCGATGGATCAATTGACTGAGTTTTATCTGGAATACTTTGCCCAGGTCTGCTGCAACGACTTCGACGGCACGGAGTATCTCTCAGACATCGCCCGCATGGTACAGGCGGAGCTCCAGGCAGGAGGCTATGAGATCCCGCACATGAAGCTCCTCGCCTGGGAACCGGAGGGCGACTTCGGAAAGGTCGATTTGCTTGGTGTGGATCGAACGATCGAGATCACGCGGCGCTTTGTGCGACCGTGCACCTACATTGCCGTCGTCCTAAATGCGAACGCTGCCTGCCCGGCCGACGTGCTGGACGAGATCATCATGGGGGCGATGAAAGCCGCTTCCAAGCGCTATCAGTTGGACTTTACTCTTTTTAAGAAGGAGTGTTTCAATCTCGGAGAGTGAGGCTTTGCTCAGGGCTAAATGAACATTTTCCGGATACTAACATTGATACCGACTGCCTGCGGATAAGTGCTTGCGGGCAGACGTGTATTGCGCTATAATGACAGAGCCTGAGGGCGGCACGGCACCGGTGTCCGGGACGCCGCCCGAACCGGACATTCTATACAGAAACGAGGGACGACCCATGACCGAACAAGAAGCCCCGCGCAGCAAGTGCGGCTACTGTATGGGCGGCGAACTGCTCGACGCCTACGGCATCCCCATCTGCGAGCTCTCCGTGAGCAAGCTGATCCTCTTCCGCGAGCAGAGTCACCCCGGGCGCTGCATCGTTGCCTACAAAGATCACGTCAGCGAGATCGTCGATATCAGTGCCGAGGAGCGCGCAGCTTTCATTGAAGATGTAGCCCGCGCCGCGAAGGCGATCCACGCGGTTTTCCACCCCGAGAAGCTCAATTACGGCGCCTACGGAGACACCGGCTGCCACCTACATGTCCACCTGGTGCCGAAGTATCGTGACGGGTATGAGTGGGGCGGCGTTTTTGCCATGAACCCCGGTCAGACCAAGCTCAGCGACAGCGAATACGCCGAGATGATCGAAAAGATCAAGGCGAATCTGTGAGAGCGAGACCTCTGCGTCACGAAATTCTCCTGCCGTGAGCGCTTAAACCGAAACGCTTTTCCGGTGAATTAAAATCTGAAGAGATCTTCGATTTTGAACAAAATGATCAAAATCGGAGATCTCTTCATTCGTTTTCCTTGAATTCACGGGTTTTTTCATTTGCCCATTTTGCCAATAATAGTAATACTTTTTAAAATCGAACACAGGGGAAATGTGATATGCTCTTCTTATATGGGTTTTCGCTATTCTGCGGCGAACTTTCAGACACCCTGCACCTTTTCCGGTCCGGGATAGCGGAACTTTCCGTCGGTCTTCTTTCCATACTCGATGGCCTGCTTCGGGCAGAGGTTGATGCAGCCCATGCAGTGGGTACAGTTCTTGCCCCAGACTGGGCGCCCATCCTTGAGCTCGATATTTGCCAGCGGACAGACCGCCGCACAGCGTCCGCAGCCGATACAGGCCTCCGTGGCGTGAAAAGCATCCGTTTTCATGAAAAATTTGTAATACATTCCCAGGATCATCTCCGCGGAGAGATACTCCCAGGTCTTCATCTCCGTGGCAGGCAGCTCGGTTCCGGCCTGTATGCAGCCGGCAATGCGCTCAATGGTAGGCTGGGCCTGACGGATTTTTTCCCGGTTTTCCTCGGCGCCAAATGTCTTCCAGTAGATCAGATAATTCTGAGGCATGGAAACCATGGCCGTGCCCAGATAGGCAAAGCCCTTCTCGCTGGCAAGCTTCCGGCAGTACGCAGGGCTTCCGCCCATGTAGCTTGCGCAAACCATAACGAAGTAGGCGTGTACATTATCCGGGAAGCTGGATTTACGAATAAAGTCCAGAAAAACCAGCGCCGGAGCCGAGACATAGACCGGTGCGACAAAGACGTAGTTGCCGGGTTTCGTAAACACGGCGCCCTTTCCCTCTCGGGTATAGCTTTTCACGTCGCAGAGTTCATCCTTTGTCAGTTCTGCGAGTCGTTCTGCGACATAGCGGCTGTTTCCGGTGCCGGAAAAAAAGATAATCATGCTCGCTCACCTTCTGTAGTATTCTTATTTATATTTGCTTTCGACTTGCATTCATTCTACTATATCTATAAATTCAAGCGGTATGAAGATTCCAGCCTGAGTTATACAGGCATCAACAGGCATGAAGGTGAAAAGATCGGTTTGTTCAATACTGTCATTGACTATGATGAAATGTTTGTCGAACAACAGGCAAGCACCGAAGCACCGCCTGTGGATGAAACCGATATTCCCGATACAATTCTGATGGCAGCGGAACCAATCTCTGATTATGATGAAGATGAGGAAGAGTTAGAAGAACCTGTTACAAAGCCAAAGAAGGAGAAAAAGAGCAAGAAGAGCAAAAACGGTGAGGTTATTACTTATAAAGCCTCTACGCCTCCAAAGCCAGCCCCTGCCCCAATTAAATCGGCTGCTTATGTCGAGCCTGAGAAACCAAAGCCTGTTGCACCTGTTAAACCTGCTTTTGATGAGTCTTCTGTGAATGTCGGTACGAAAGTATTTCACAAGGCTTTTGGGCATGGTGTAGTTCAAACGTTTGGCAATGGGAGGCTGTCGGTTGTTTTCGGTGATGTTGTAAAGCCATTTATGTACCCAGCAGCGTTCCTGCAAGGATTCTTAAAGATTGAAGAATAGTCTTAAGGCGAGAGGCTTCCCTCCCGCCTTTTATATCTCTCGCGTATCTTTCACTTGTTTTCACTCTTGTGGCTTGCAACGGGATACTCCGGGACCGGCCTTTTCGTTATCTGGATGAAATGGGTTTTGCAAGGAACACGCTGATCGAGTCTTTCAGCCGCTGATGCCGGATTTCCGTTGCGTCAAACCGAACGGTACGAAACGCGAACTGCATCACCGGGCCGGTACAGAAGGCACAGATAATCGTCCCGATCCCCACAGGCCCGCCCAGCAGCCAGCCGGTCAGGGTCGCCGTGCCGAGCAGTCCGATGCTCACCACTGCGATGGGGAGTTTCTTCAGACGTTTGGCCAGACCTACCAGAAGGGTATCGCGCGGGCCGCAGCCCAGAGACGCCATCATATAGGTATACTGTGTATAGGCCAGTACGAACAGCCCCGCCAGCATAACCGGGATCGCAGTCAGCAGAGACTGGCAGGGTGATACGGGATGGATCCGGTTGAAGAAGTCCACCGCTTTTCCCACAACCACCGCATCGATAAACATGGCGATGCCGATGGGTTCTTTCATCAGGATGTCGATGATCAGGATGGTAAGCGACACCGCAATGGAAGCATTTCCGTAGAGGATCCCGAGGCTTTTGGAAAGCCCCAGGTTCAGCACGTCCCAGGGCGCCGCGCCGATGTTGGCCTGGATGGTCAGATAGATTCCAAACCCGTTGACAAACAGGCTGACCGCCGCAATCAGCATATTCAGAAGGATTGCCCCGGGTGACCGGTTCTCCCGCAGTTCATTTCTCCACATGTTTCGACCTTGTCATATCATTCTTTGGATCCGGCGCCGCTTATGTCCGCGGCCTGCCGCCGGAAGCTCTTCAGGCCAGTTCTTCTCTCGCCTTCCGGAGCGCCGCGGCGATCACCTGATCCATGTCGTAATACTTATATTCCCCGAGGCGTCCGCCGAAAACAATCTTCTCTTCCCGGTCTGCCAGCGCCTTGTACTGCTGATACAGCGCGCCGTTTTTCTCGTCGTTCACCGGGTAATAGGGCTCGTCTCCCGGCTTCCATTCCGCGGAATACTCCCGGGAGATCACGGTCTTTGGAAGGTCGTTGCCCTGTTCGTCCTTGCCGAAGGTGAACCACTTGTGCTCGATGATTCTCGTCCACGGAGTCTCGCGGTCCGTATAGTTCACCGCTGCATTCCCCTGGAAGTTCGGCTGATCCAGCAGTTCCGTCTCAAACCGCACGCTTCGGTACTCCAATGTTCCCAGGCGGAAGCCGAAGAAGGCGTCAATGGGGCCGGTGTAAACCACCCGTCTTGCCTGACGGTCCAGGGCTTCCCGGTTCTCCAGATAATCGCAGCCCAGCCGCACTTCAATTCCGTCCAGCAGCCGCTCCACCAGCTTCGTGTAGCCCTCGGTGGGGATTCCCTGATACAGGGCGTTGAAGTAGTTGTTGTCGAAGGTCAGGCGCACGGGGAGTCTCCGGATGATGAAGGCCGGCAGATCCTTGCAGTCGCGTCCCCACTGTTTTTCCGTATAGCCTTTTACCAGCTTCTCAAAGATATCCCGGCCTACCAGGGAGATTGCCTGCTCCTCCAGGTTCTTCGGTTCGCCGGTGATCTCCTTCCGCTGCTCGGCAATCTTCGCCTCGGCCTCCTCTGGCGTCACCACACCCCACATTTTATTGAAGGTGTACATGTTAAACGGCAGGCTGTAGAGTTCTCCTTTGTAATTTGCCACCGGCGAGTTGGTAAACCGGTTGAACGCCGTGAAGCGATTCACATAGTCCCAGACCTCCCGGTTGTTGGTGTGGAAGATATGCGCGCCGTAAACATGGACTTTGATGCCCTCCACGTCTTCGGTATAGACATTGCCGGCGATATTGGGACGCTTATCGACGACAAGGACCTTCTTTCCGGCCTCTGTCGCTTCCCGCGCAAACACCGCGCCATACAGTCCCGCACCGACAATCAGATAATCATACATGACTTGTTCCTCCATCGTTTTTGATCCTGGCATTCCGGTTTCAAGCCCGGTACAGTATAAATCATCCGTGCAAAAATGGCAAGTCTCAACCTTTTTTGGCTGCTTTCGGATTGCTTTCGGATGTTAACAGGCTATGAACCTTCCGCCCGTACAGGCGGCTTTTGCTTGACAGAGCCGAAACCGGGTCGTATACTTTCGGGGCAGGAATCCCCTGACTCTCCCCTTCGGAGTGATTGTATCCATGGCTTATCAAGATCCTTCTCTCGCTTCCTATCACGGCAGCGAGCCCTACATATTCATCAGTTATTCCCACCGCAACATGGACCGTGCTTCGGCCATCATCCGCAGCATGAACCGCGCAGGCTACCGCGTCTGGTACGACGAGGGGCTGATCCCCGGACGGGAATGGGATGAGAACATCGCCCGCATTATCATGGGCTGCGGGTATTTTGTCGCGCTGATCACCCATGAATATCTCGCGTCCTCCAATTGTAAGGATGAGCTGAATTATGCCCGCGACAAAAACAAGCCCATCCTTCTGATCTATCTGGACGAAGTGGCCCTTCCCGCCGGTATGGAGCTGCGCCTGGGGCGTCTTTTTGCGGTCCACTGCAGCCAATACTCCAAAGTCGAGGACTTCTATCTCAAGGTCTTTTCCGCCGACGGGCTTGCGCGCTGCAACCGGCGTGCTGTTCCCGGGTCATCCGCCGCCCCCGCGGCGGCACGGAGTTCTTCCGCTTCCCGCCCCTCTTCCGTCCGGACCGTGCAGAACCAGCGCGCACAGGAGGTCCCCGCAGAAGCGCCGACAAGGACGGAGCCTTCCTCCGGCAGCCCTGTGGGCAAGATAATCGGTGTTCTTCTGATAATGGCTCTTCTGCTCGGCGGGGCATACCTGCTGTACTACTACTTCTCTGACCCCGGCACGTCGGCGCCTTCCGCGCCGCCTCCGCCGCCGACGGAAGCGGTGGAATCCGCTGTCCCCACCGTGTCCACGGAAGCCGAACTGGACATTGAGGCCGCCCAGGAACCTTCCGTCGTTACGTCTCCCATAATAGAACCCGATCCCGTTCTGTCTCCCTCGCCGGAGGTCGTAAGCACGCCGATCCCCACAGAGGAACCCGTCTCGACCGTGGAGCCCTCTTCCACACCGACGCCGGAGATTACCCCTGCCCCGACGCCCACGCCGACGCCCACGCCGACACCCACCCCTACACCCACGCCCACACCCGAAACCGTTCAGACGCCGGAGCCGCAGCTCGTCGATCCGACCCCGACGCCGACGCCATCAACCGAAAACGTCGTGGTTGTGGAATCAGGCGAAACCACTGACAGCACGGTCACCGTCGTGCCCACCGCATAAAAGTACAGAGCGCAGATACGAATCCCGGATCCGTACTGCGCTCTGTTTTTCTGTCTTCCTTTTCCTTACCCCCGCTCTGTTTCGAGCCGCTGCGGTGAGAAAGCCTCCTGCTGCCGTCTCGCCATGGCGATCAGCTCTTCAATGCTGTATTCCCGGAAGCTGCCGAGGTATCGGTTCATTTCCCCGCTCTGATACACTTTTTCCGGAATCAGGCTGTAGACAATCAGCTCTTTGCGGTCTTCCAGCCGGTCAAGCACGGAAGACGCATAGTACACCGCCGTGTCGCTTTCTGAATTCAGCGAAACCGCGTTCATATTGCCGTTAAAGTACAGATACAGTCTCGTCGGAGTGAACTCATAGCGAAAATCCTTTCCGCTCATCACATCCATGCTCATGTCAAAGGAGAGCGGCACACGGCGGATTTCCTCTCCGTTTTCATAAATGACCAGGCTTCCGTCCGGATAAGCGCAGAACAGCCGCCCTGCATACCAGGCAAAAGACTTCGCCTTTTCCCCGGAATAGGGGATTTTCATAATCAGCTCGCCGTTAAACCCGCAGGCAACGATCTCCTTCGTGCCGGAGAAGATGACGCCATCTTCGGTAAATGCGACCAGGCTGAGATCGTCCGGCGCCCCCGGAAGGAACGTAACACTCCCGTCCTCCGTACTGATCAGGACGGCATGCCTGCTTGCGTCGCGCGGATCCGTACACGCGGCAAAGATCCGTTTTCCGTCGGGAGAAAGGGTCAGCGGTGACGGAACTAAGACCGAGTTCTCCTCGCAGATCAGGACACAGTCTCCCATCGCCTCATCCACATCCAGCTCGCGCATTTCCCCGTCGGTCAGCCGGAAAAGCACAATCCGGTGATAGGCCTCCCGATCATGCGCGGCCAGCAGCTCACCCTGAACGGTCACGGGAGAAGGCGCCGCATAGTATCGGTCCAGATAAATTGCTTCCGTTCGGGATGCAGGATTGAACCAGCCTTCTGCCGTAAAATAGTCATGCAGCGGGAGCTCTGTTTCAGATAAGATCTCTCCGCTTTCCATGTCCAGCCTGACAAGCGAGAGCCGTCCGTCTTTTCCGCTGATGCGCAGCAGCCACGCACTCCCCTGGTTCTCCGTCAGGAGATGCCAGGCATCTGTCGGATCAAGTTCGCGCAAATGCTCCATTTTCCGTGTTTCGAGGTTATAGAACATCAGTGTCCTCTCTGCCTGCACCAGCAGCCGATCCCCGGCGCGCAGGAAGTTGTCCGGCCGATACGGAGTCCCCTCACCGTCAAAGGCCGAAAACGAATCATCGCTTACGCTTTCATAGATGCTGATGTTCCCCGCCGAACGCAGCACATACTGAAGCTCCTGATGCGGTCCTGCCTTGATCCCAATGACGCGGTCCAAACCTTCCGGAAACATTTTGACCAGTGTGGCGCTGCCGCTGTCGGCAAACAATGTGCCGATCATGCCGTCTTCCGTGATGAAGTTGACTTCCGCGGCATCGGCGGAAACAAGGCTCAGAACCTCCCGTTCGAGATTCCTGCTGCCAAGCAGGGCTCCATCCCGGTCAAAGCGGCTGATGCCGCTGCCAAGGGCGAGATAAAGATCGTTCTTCTCTCCGCCGAACAGAAGCTTGCCCGCCTCGGCACTTCCATCCGCTGTAAGCGGCTGCCGCCACCGCTCCTCTCCGTCCCGAAACGCGTGCAGGCTATGCCTGACCTCTGTCAGGCTGGTCACGCTCCCGGTCTCTTTCATTGCCTTCTCTCCGTCTGTCCCCAGAAGATAAAAATCCCCCGCTGCATCGAAACAGAAGCCTTCCATCCGGCGATAGATCGGATCAAGCGGTACAAACGTCGCGGTCTCCGTCTGAAAAATCCCCATCCGGTATTCAAACTCTCCGATGCTGCCGCGATTCCCCCTGAGCTTTACGGCAATCTGTCTGTCGTCCGGGGACCAGCAGAGCTCCGTGATATATTCGTCCGTCCCCTCCGGCAGAGCCAGGCGCCGGATCACATTGCCTTGCGCATCAAGCAGCAGCACACCGTTGATGTCGCCGGCCGCGATCATCGTACCGCTTTGATTCGGGCTGAAAGGACAGACCGCGGTCGTGATCGGTGTCCGCCAGTTTTCTTTCCCTGTCCTATAATCTGTCGACACAAGGAAGCCGTCTTCGACAAAGCAGAGCAGTGCCCCGTCCATCCCCTCTGCTGGCGACACGGGCACCGTGTTTTCCGATACGCGGAAGGCCGCGATTTCTTTCCTTGAATCAAGTTCGTAACTCCGAAAAAGTCCGCTGTGATCCATACATACCAGGATTTTCCCATCCCGGCTGATAAAGAACGAATCGATGTCGGCCGCTTCGTCGATCCGCCAGGTTTCCAGCCAGTGATACGGCGTCAGATACGCATAACTGGCCTGAGAGAGGGCATACTGTGCCTCATCGGTGACCGGGCGGTCCATTTCTTTGCTTGGCAGGGCCTGCAGCGCATCGTTCAGCGCCTGCAGCCGGTCCTGCGTGCTGAAGGCATCCAGGGACCGCATCGCCAGCAGTCTGGACTCGCTGATCAGCGACTGGCGGTAGTTTTTACTGATCTGGGCATTACTCCAGAGCAGCCATGTGATGGCGGCCGCGGCCGCCACAAAACCCGCCGAAAAGAAGGCCGTGAGCCGCCTGCGGCGATAACGCTCCCGCCGCATGACCAGCTCGTCATACTGGCAGCCCAGCAGCACCGCGGCCAGCCGCGGCAGCTCTGTTTTCCTCGCCGCCCTGAAGTCCCCTCTGTAGTCGCAGGCCAGCGGCTCGATCTCCGTCTCGACGCTAAGCTTCGTTCCGTCCTCGGCGGTGACCTCTTTCCTGCCGTGCCGCAGAAGATCCGGAAAAACCTCCGGCGGCTCTCCTTCGGACAACACACAGAGCACATGCTCCGGCCCCCGAAGTTTCAGGAAGGTCTCCAGCTCATGAAGGCACCAGACGGATTGCTTATACCCCGGCGAGCAGATCACGATCAGATACTCCGAGGCTCTCAGGGCTTCCTCGATCCGTCTGGAAAGGTCGCTGGTAATCGCAAGCTCCTCCTGATCGCGGAAGATCCGTTCGATTCTTTCCTTTCCTGAGGCGCTGCGGATTCCCTTCGGCACGCGAAAACGTTCCAGGCTGTTCTGGATCTCCTTTGCCACCGCAACGTCCCGCTGCGTCCGCCGGTAAGAAATAAAGGCGTTATAGTTCTGTTCTTTCACGCGATCACCGCCTTTGTTTTTCGCTTCTTTTTTTCATTTTAATGCATGGTCATACGAATTGCAAGGCAGAGTTCTGTGCCTCGGCAGGAGGCCGGATTTCTCTGCGCGGCATCCGGGGATCTCTGTAAAACAGACGGGCTCCGGGTTTCCCCGGGGTCCGTCTGCCGTTTTTCGATATTCTGTTATCCGATCGAAGACTGACGTTCGTCCCGCTCCGAATCGCGCATGACAAAGGTGTTGCCGATTTTGTTCATATAGTCGATGTGGATGTTGCCCGGTTCCCTTCCCGCGTAGGCCGCGTACATCTTTCCGAACTCATAGAGCTGCGGAATTGACCTCTGTTCCGCCTTGGTTGTTTCGATCGAGAGGCAAACAACGGTAAAGACCGTGCAGTCCTCATTCGCCGTCATGGAATAGAAGTCGAGGAAATACGGTGATGCGCACATTTCATTCAGCTCGCTCTGGATCTCCGAATGGACCTCTGCCAGCAGCTGTTCATGTTCTTCCTCGGTCAGTCGATAGGTCGCCGAGTCATCCGGGTTCCAGGTAACCTCACCGATCCGGTAGCGCACATCGGCATATTCCGCCGGCACCGTGATCTCGATGGTCCGCTGAACCTCCGGTTCTTCGACCTCCGGCGCGCTCTCTTCGACCTCCGGTGCGGTCTCTGCGGTCTCTTCAGCTTCCGGTGCGGTCTCTTCGGCTTCCGGCGCGGTCTCTTCGGCTTCCGGCGCACTTTCCGTCTCTTCCTCGGCAGGCGCTGTTTCCGCCGCCGCTTCTTCGGCTTCCGCCGGCTCGCTCTCTTCCTTCGTCTCTGTCGTAGAGGCCTCCTCTGTCTTTTCTTCCGTCACAGGGGGCTCCGTCTCGCTGGCTTCCTCTGCGCTCTGCTCCTCAACCGCTGCATTGCTCGCTTCCGACTCCGCACTCGGTTCCGGCTCCACACTCGGTTCGGGCTTTTCGCTCGCTTCCGGCTGTTCCTCCTCCGGCTCTGTGACGGTCTCCGCTTCGGCGCCGGCTTCCGGTTCGGCCGGTTCCTCTGTATTTCCGTCGGGTTTCGCCGTCTGGTCTGCTTTCTCCGCCGGTTCTTCAGCCGGTACCGCCGTTTCTTCTGTCGGCTCTGCGCTTGTTTCCGGTTCTGCCGGTTCTGCTGTTTCCTTGACCGGTTCTTCCGTCTCCTGAACCGGCTCCGCTGTCTCCTGAACGACCGTCTGGCCCTCTTCCTTATTCACCGCCTTCTTGCCGCAGCCGCAGAGAACCAGCATACATGCCGCCAGCAGCAGGGCAAGCCACCTTGTTTTCCCTTTCATCCTCAAATTCTCCTTGTATATCGGATTTCTCTGGAATTATACCAGTTGACGCATCAAAGGTCAACCTGCGATCTGGCCCGGGCTTTTTCTTAACGCCGGAAGTCTCTTAACAGTTGCCGTTTCAAGGCAGCTGTGTTACAATCCTCATTACCGCCGGACAAAACCGCGATCACAAAGGAGTCTTTTTGATATGACGATTGTCGAAACACTGTTTACCGGGAGGCCGAAGGAGAAGCGCAGCGACCGCGAGGAGCGCTGCTATGATCTTCTGGATTCCCTTTGCGTGGAATACTTCCGCGTTGATCATGAGCACGCTGATACCATTCAGGACTGCGAGCTGGTAGAGGGTCTGCTTGGCTGCCACATCTGCAAAAATCTCTTCCTGACCAACCGGCAGCAGACCGATTTTTACCTGCTGATCATGCCGGGGGAAAAGCCCTTCAAGACCAAGCTGCTCTCCAAGCAGATCGGGACCGCCCGTCTGAGCTTTGGTACGCCGGAGCAGATGGAGCGTTATCTGGACACCCATCCGGGCTCTGCAAGTGTTCTCGGCCTGATGAACGACCATGAACATGAGGTCCGGCTGCTCGTCGATCGGGACCTGCTTTCGGAAGAGTTCTTCGGCTGTCATCCCTGTCTGAATACCAGCAGCCTGCGCTTCCGGACGGCGGATCTGTTTGAAAAGATCCTGCCCGCCGTCGAACATGAACCCACCTTTGTGGATCTCCCCTGGGAAGTGGATTAATCCGAAGCCTTTGCTGAAAAGGCGTTGTCTCAAAACAGCTGAATCGGCTGAATTGAGACAACGCCTCTTTTTTTGAGCATGGGATTATTTGATTTGGGTCCGGCAGTCGGTCAGGCGTAGGTATGCAGACCGGACATCAGGGTGTTCACGCCAGCGAAGGTAAACAGCACCACCGGCACCGCGATGACCACGTACCAGGCCATGGCAAGGCCCTTCTTTCTGCTGCGCAGACGAAGATGAAGATAGACCACATAGATGATCCACGTGATCAGAGCCCAGACCTCCTTCGGATCCCAGGTCCAGAAGGCCGACCAGGCCTGCTCCGCCCAGATGGCCCCGGTCAGGATCGTCACCGTCAGCATCAGCACCCCCAGCGCCACCAGACGATAACTGAGCCAGTCCATCTGCTGCAGCCGAAAGCTGTCCTCTTCCCGGTTCTTTTTGCTCAGCAGGATATAGCGCAATCCGACGCACCCCGCCACAACAAAGGCGGAATACGAGATCACCGCGGAGCCGATGTGGAAGCCGAACCAGCCGCTGCGCAGGGCCGGCATCAGGTCCGTCACCTCCCGCGGCTGCAGCGCGGCAAAAGAAAGCAGCAGGAAGGTCATCGGCATTGCAATCACGCTCAGCCAGTTCGCCTTCATCTTCGTCTGAAGCACGATCAGCAGCAGCGCGACGCCCCAGGCGAAGGCCGTGGCGAACTCAAACTGGTTCGACAGCGGGAGCCTCTTCGCGACGACGCCGCGGACGACGATATAAACCGTATGGGCGGCAAAGGCAGCCAGGAACACGGCCCAGGCCCCCTTCCCCAGCTTCTCTTTTTTGAAGGCGACGGCGGCAAACTGCAGTGCCATCGCGATAAAATATACGACCAGAATCCCAAAAAACAAGACGTTCATCCGGATCCCTCCTACATTCTGTTTACAGCATCATAACAGAAGCGAAGCTGAATTACAACCTCATTTAACCCGAGTGCGTTCTTCTTCCCTTTTTCGCTTTCCGCTCCCTGCTATGATCCGCTCCTTCCCTGCAGCTCGGCACGATACTGGGCCACCTGAAGGCTGATATCCTTGCTCCCGGCGATGGCAATTCCCTCCGCCCTGACATGGGCCGCTTCCGGGATGCAGAAGAAGCAGAGATACAGCCCCGCGGTCATCAGGCCGAAAGACAGGTACAGCAGCCACAGTGCCCATTCCGGCTGCGTTTTCACCCGCAGGCCCGGACAGGCTTCCGGCTCGCGGAAGCTGCAGAAGATTCCTCCCGCGGACAGCGTTGTCCCGGGGTAAACCAGCCCGCTTTGCTCTCCGCCGTCTTCCCTTACGATGACTTCATAGGCCGGGTGAACCAGCTCCTGCCCGTGAGAGACACGTACTTCTCCGTTCTCCTCTGCCACGTTTCCGAACATCTGGGAATAGTAAATCCCGTTCTCTCCGTCCAGCGAGAGAAATGCCGCTTCACTGAGCTTCACGGTCTCTTCCTCCCGATTCGTCTCGGTGCTTACCCCGATGACCGCGGCGTAGGAATAATTCTGCTGATAGACGGTATAACGGCCTACGCGCAGCGGATGGTTGACCCGTACGCTTCCCTCCATGCTGTTCCCGTCCGGCAGAACGGCCGAGAGCTCGCTGAGATATTCGGTCCTGCCGCTTTCATCCTCAAGCCGGAAATCCCCGACGGTAATCTGTGTCCCATCGGGGAGCTCTGCCGTATCTCCGACGCACAGAAGCAGATCCTCTCTCTGGGCAAAGGCAAAAATAAACCCAGCCGAGAGCATCAGAAGAAGCATGGCGCCGTGGGTCAGCGACGAGCCGAGGAACCCGGCCCTGTTCTTCAGCAGGCTTCCGTCATTCTGCCGTACAAAGCGGTGCCTTCTGAGCCACGTTTCCGCATCCGGCACCGGCAGGACATCCGGGCTGTTTTCCGCCTTCTTTACCAGGGCCAGCTTCAGATCCTTCAGGCGAAAGACGCGCTGAAAGGAGCAGAGACTCAGGTTGAGGCCCAGCACGGCAAAGAGCAGGATAAAGTACCAGCTTGAATAGATTTTCTCATTCCCGCTCACGGTTGCAAGGATGCAGAGGATTCCGATGCCCGCCAGAAGGAGCATCCCGAAGCGCATGGAGCGGATGAAGGTATAGGCTTTTTTCATAAACTGCCACGATCCGTTCTTTTGATCTTGATGGGAATACGATAAAATCAAATCATCCCCTGCCGGGTAAGCGGCAGGGGATCTTTGGATTGTACCTGTCTTACTGGACGTTGAACATATAGTTCGTCATCTGGTACGGTGCATCGTTGGTGTGGGGCTGGCCGTCCGCAGTCTGGCTGGTGACGCGGATCTGCATGAGGTAGGAGCCCGGCGTCTGGATATCATTGATGTCCAGGTTCCAGTAGACCCACTGGGTGGTGCAGGCATTCTCAATCGGATACTCCTTCCAGGTCTGGCCGTGGTCGAAGGAGAACTCCAGCTTCACGATCGGCTCGTTCCAGGCATCGGCATATCCCTCCAGATGGACCGGCTTGCCCAGGTCAAAGATCTGACCTTCATAGGCGCTCAGCACGCCCACATTGGGCTTGTCGAACTGTACACCGGTTGTCGCATCGGTAAAGTCGCCGTAGAAGTCCCAGGACGCGCCGCTGGTTTTGAAGTTAAGCTGATTGACACGCTTGGTGAAGTTGCCGGCGCTCATCTCGTTGCACCAGAAGGCAACGGGCCAGCCCTGATCGGCATAGATGGTGTCGCCGTTCATGCCGACAACCAGCAGGGCATCCTCTTCCAGCATCTTCTCCAGGGAAATGGTGTAGCAGTAGCCGTCGTCGCCGACCGGGTCGACCATGGTCACGTCATCGTGCACGCCGATGTCCTCGACGATTTTCCGGAGGGGAATGCCGCTGATCTCCGCCTGGTAGATCATGCCCTGTCCGGGGCCGTTGACGGTGCAGTGGGACTTCATGAGCCGGGTCTCGGTGCCGTACTTGTCGATCAGTTCCTTCAGCGTAAACTCGCCGCCGTGGTCGACTTCGCCGCCGATGGAGATGACCCAGTTGTCAAACTCCTCCTGGGAGGTCTGGGTTTCCTTGGTCACCCAGGTCTCGGGGTTGGACTTGACGGTCTTGAAGAACATCTTCTCATGCGGGGTAATCTCGGTCTGGTTCCAGGTCAGCGTCGTGTTCATCTCTTCCGCCGGAACGCTCGCGATGCCGCGCAGAACATCATACTTCACATAGTCCCAGCGCTGGTACTCAATGGTGCCGTCTTCCAGCCGGTTAATGTAGTGGCAGGATTCGCAGCTGCCGCCCATGGCCTGGAATTTGCTGTTGCGCTGATGCAGGGTATGAATCGCTTCGCGCATGTAGTTGTCATAGAAGCTGTGGCAGCCGAAGCAGTTCTGCAGGCCCTGCTCCGTGTCATAGCCCATGTAGATGATGCCGTGGTAGCTTTCCATCATCTCCAGGGCATCCTCGATCGTGTGGCACGCCGTGCAGCCGCGGTTGTCCGCGTTGAGGAAATAGTTGTTCCAGGCCGTGATGGTCTTGCTCTCCACATCCCCTGCCTGCGTGTCCAGAGCGGTGGTGTTGTAGGGGGTCTTCTGAACCCGCACACCGTTTTCCATCACCTTGACCCGCGGAGCATACTTTTCGTTTACCTCTGCGTTTTTCTCCCAGGAGGTCCTCTCCCCGACATCGGCCTGACGCGGCTCGTCCGCCGCATAGGCGACCGTACTGAACAGGAAGACCGTCACAAGCACAAGGGCCAGGATTCTTGCTGTTTTTTTCATTGCACTCTCCTTTTAAATTCACCCTGCAGCTTCCGGTGGCAGCCTGCCCGCTTTCCGGGGAAAAGCAGGCCGGTTCCCTGCCTTTGTAGCCGCAGGTATAGTAAGTGGTTGTTTTCAGTTTATTTTAACATTTTCCCTGTCAGAAAGCAAGTCCTGTAATACTGCAGAATGTGTAGAATTGTCCCTGCTCATTTTGTACCCCTTGCACAAATCCACCGGGTTTTCCGCTCTGGTTCAGTCTCGCCCTTGTTTCCCCGCATGATTTGTGATATGATCCGGGTATCAATGGGATTCTCTTCCCGTATCAGGAGCTAGATATGCAGTTCTACGGAATATTGCTCGGCCTTGCCTCATTTTTGAGCATCGGTCTGTTTCATCCGGTCGTAATCAAGTGTGAATACCTCTTTTCCTATCGCTGCTGGCCCTTCTTCCTGGCGGCCGGTCTGATCCTTCTCGGCCTCTCTGCCTTCATCGGCGACATCATTCTCTCCGCTGTGGTCGGGGTAATCGGGTTTTCCTGTCTCTGGAGCATTGTGGAGCTGTTTCAGCAGCACAAGCGGGTTGAGCGCGGCTGGTTCCCTGCCAATCCGAAACACCATCCCAACAAGCAGCAGCATCCCTGATTCCCCTGCTGATTTCAAAAGGCGTTGTCTCAAAATAGCTTAGCATGCTATTGAGAGGAAACGCCTCTTTTATTTAGCCAGAATTGTGGAAAAAGAGGTTAAATCAAGCTCTGAGAAGTCAAAATGTGGAAACCATCCAAGGAGTACAGCAAAACTGCAGCGCTCCCGGATGGTTTTTCTGTGTTCAGTTAGCAAAAGATCTACGGTCCCGCTGGAAAGCCCTTCGGAACAACAAGACCTGTTCCCAAGCGGCCGGTTTGTATTTTATGATGCAGCTTGAGAAGATTGTAAGCCAGGCTCAGCAGCGTCCATTCCACTTCAACCTTAACGGAGC
>JAGAFT010000089.1 GCA_017627975.1 Oscillospiraceae bacterium | reverse complement strand
TCATCTGCCCACTTTTTGTGTAGCTATGCGGCAGGACCTGCAAAAATGGGGTCGCTCCCCCGCCCTGGCGCTTCCCCCGGGGGCGGGGGGTCTCCCCCTCCCCACTCTCCCCGATCACGTCCGGAGCGCTCAGAATCCGCCGCCAGCACAGCAAATAATGACGGAATGACATGATATTTCTTGTGGTTTCGTAACAGTTTCGATGATAAGTAACACAATTTCCCGATGTGTTACTTATCTATGCCACATTACGCCGCTAAATTCGTCTTTAGCGACATAGTTAACTAAATTTGACCCGAAACCGTTTACTGTGTGCCTGCCTGGTACCATGCATGGTGAATACAAGCTGTGTGAGAGCTCATATTATGCCGCTCTCGCTGTCCCTGTGGCCCGCTGTGGTCGTTTTAACTTGACTGTGAGGATTCATACTCATCTGCCATCTTCTCAGCTTCTCGGGCCTGTCTCGCGGTCAATCCCTCATTCTCGCGTTTGAGATAACGATAACAGATCTTCTTTACCCGATCCGCAGAGCATCCCCTGCCTCCGCCAATGTCCATAGCAACCTCGTCCCATGACATGAGTGATACGAACCTGTCCTCGAAGATCTGACGCGTGAGACTGTCCGGAATGGTCGTTATATAGCGTTCAAGCCTTATGCGCTCCTTCTGGATCAGAACAAGTCTTGCCTTTATGACCTCTTCCAGGTCAATGATCATGGCTGTCAGGTCCTCATCCTTAGAGCGCCTCGGGCCGTCTCCGTGCGGCATGTCGTCGATCACCTGCGAATGCAGGCCCCGCCTTGATCGCAGTTCCTGCAGTTTGCGCTTGTTCTTCTTGATCTCCTCATTCAGGTAGTAAAGCTGTGATAACTCATTGACTGTCATGATCCGATCCTCCGTGCCTTGTCAACCCTTGCCTTAAGGGCCTCGATCAATGCGTCCTGTGATGCGTCCTTGCTTTCCAGGGACTTGATCACGTCCTCATCCATGCCTCCCTTGACGATCAGTCTGTGAACGATCACGGGGTACTTTTGGCCCTGCCTATGCAACCGCTTATTAGCCTGCTGGTACTCTTCCAGGCTCCATGTCAGCCCGAACCACACGATGTGATGCCCTCCGTCCTGCAGATTAAGGCCATACCCGCATGAGGCCGGCTGTGCAAGCAGGACATCGATCTTTCCTGCGTTCCAATCCCTTTCCTCCTGCGCGCCCTTGTACACCCGTACGACGCGCCCTGTGCCCTCGAGGGCCGCAAGGATCCTGTCCCTGTCATGCCTGAAGTAGTAATAGACCAGGACATGCTGACCCTGCAGCTGTTCCAGCGTCTCGAGAAATACCTCCATCTTGCAGTCATGAATGGGGATAACGTCCCCGATCTCCGAATACACCGCTCCATTGCACAGCTGTAGCAGCTTTCCGGTGAGTGTAGCGCGGCTCGCAGCCGTGACGATCTCCTCCTCTCCGACCTCCAAAAGCATGTTGGTCTCAAGTTGCTGGTAGGCTTTCGCGGCTTTGGCATCCAGGACAACAGGTATGTCGTGGTCGATCCTGTCCGGAAGCTCTAAGTAATCCTCTGACTTCATCGAGATGCAGATGTCAGATAGCTGCTTATAGATCGCTTCCTCAGCTCCCTCCTTGAGCGCGTACGAGAATATGGTGGTCCGGCTGCGCTTGTCAGGTACAAAGTAGATCTCTCTGTAAACTGAGATCGTGCGTC
This sequence comes from Oscillospiraceae bacterium, assembly GCA_017627975.1. The sequence continues at coordinate 3,599 of JAGAFT010000089.1, read as the reverse complement.
CCAGGCGCTCCCCTCCATCCAGCAGGTAGACCTGCGCCCAAAGATCCATAAGGCTCTTCGGGGAAGGCGTGCCGGTGAGCTCGATCAGCCTCGAGATCCGGGAGCGTACAGCCTTGAGGGCCCGGAAGCGCTTAGCCTGGTGATTCTTAAAGCTGGTGGATTCGTCCAGGATCACGACGTCGAAGGGCCACTCCCGGCCGTAGTACTTTACCAACCATTGTGTGTTCTCCCGGTTGATGATGTAGACGTCGGCATCGGCCCTCAGCGCGGCGATCCTCTGCTTGGCAGTCCCCAGAACGACGGACAGCCTCAGGTCCTGCAGGTGCTCCCACTTGGCGGCCTCCGCGGTCCACGTATTCTCTGCTACGTTCTTAGGCGCAATCACAAGGGCCTTGCGAATGCAGAACCTGTGATACTTGAGCTCATGCAGGGCGGTCAGTGTGCAGACTGTCTTACCCAGGCCCATGTCAAGCCATGCGCCCATGTATGGCAGTTCGATCATCTTGTCGGTAACATATCGCTGGTAGCCGTGCGGCCTATACTCTCTCATGCATTGCCTCCCTGCAGTACTCCACTACGCGGTCGATCTTCTCCCGGCTGTCCACAGCTGAGAACACTGTGAAGCCCAGACGGCGCAGCAGGCCCTGCACATAAACCTGTCTCGGTCTCTCCTTCTCTCCCGGTGCTTTCATCTCAACAAAGACGATCCGGCCCCCGGGGATCAGAACGATCCTATCCGGTACTCCCGTGTAGCCCGGACTCACGAACTTCAGCGGCAGGCACCCCGCCCGCCTCAGCTGATCCCTCAGCCGGCGCTCCAGATCTCGCTCAGCCATCGCTGCCCCCTTTCCAGTTGAATAACGTTAACTGTTGACCAAGCTAGTCAATTTTTGTCCGCGTGCGTCAGAGGGTGTCCACGTACAGAGGACGTGCGTCCGCTACAGACAGACATCGGCCGGATCGGCCTTAGAACCTGTTCGCCGTTCCAGGACAGCACCTTTGCCCCTTTCGACGCCCATTTTCACCCGGCCGCTTTTACACACTTCAGAACCGAAAATAACGTCCCTCGCGTGCGCGCGCATGCGCGAGAAACTTTCTTGAAAACGGGCATTTGAGGATTTAGGGGGGATTTATATAGTCTGATATGTCTATTTCTCTATTTTTATAATCTTTTATAGAAAAATTTGTAATTTGTAATAAACCCCCTATAAAGCCTTTATTTATCACGTTTTTTCACATTACAAATTTTGTAATTTCAATGTAATTTTGTAATAAAACCGCCCCTCGAAAATTCTCAATTTTCTCAAATTACCAATTTGTAATTTTTCTTTGTAATTAACAGCAGTCGGTTTATCGTTTTGTAATTTACCTTATTACGTCTGTAAAATCCGCTCCGCGGGAAGGCTTGCTTACGTGCCCTCCCGCCAGTTTGCAACCACTGTCCGGACAAATCCGCGCTGCGTTCCGTACTCCTTGCCCGCGTTGAACGGACTTCTCCCGGCGCACCATCCGTGAAGATTGGCAAGGCAGGCGTTGATTTCTTTCCGCTCAGGCGACTTTAAATTGCTCTTTTTTCCGCCGAAACACTCGCACCACACCTCGACGGCGCATATTTTCTGACGCTGAACAAGGTTGTACTCACCCGTTACGTTGAGCGCCCAGAAGTCCCGGCGGCGGTCGAGTGACCATTTCGACCAGTCATCCGGTATCGCCCGCTCTACAAATTCCGCGATGATGCCCTCCCAGGGCGACGCGTCCCGGTGCTGTTCCTGGTGCTCGACGGCGGCCTTGGCGACGTCTCCCGTCAGGTAGAGCTGCTCACCCATCTGCCAGCGGAACTTTGCCTCCGCCCACACCTGCTCGATATAGGCGTCAGTCAGGTGATCCCAGACATTGACCCTGGGGCGCGTGATCCCGACGTCGACGGGCCAGAAGCGGCGGTTGCCGGTCGTATCGCGCAAAAAGTCCATCTGGTTGCAGGTGCCGAAGAACACGCAGCACCTCGGCTGGGTCTTCATGTGGCGGCCGTAGGCGGCGCGGTAACGGTCAGAGCAGAGCGATACGAACTGCTTGATCCGCGCGACGTCAGTGTTGCGGAAGGCGTCCAGCTCCGCGATCTCGACGATCCAGACGCCCGGCAGAAGCTCCGCGGCCTCCTTGCCTTCGAAAGATCTTATGGAATCGTTGAACCAGCCGCGGCTCATCTTCTGCAGCAGGGTGCTCTTTCCGATGCCCTGCTCCCCGCAGAGAATGACCATGGTATCGTACTTGCATCCGGGGTCCATGGCCCTCGCTACGGCCCCTGTGAAGGACTTACGGGTAACGGCCCTTGTGTAACCTGCCTCATCGTCTGCGGCTCCCAGAAAGTCAATAAACAGGGTATCCAGGCGGGGCTTTCCGTCCCACTGCAGGCCATTTAAGAAATCCTGGACCTCGTTGAAGGCATGGAGCGAAGCGTGGATGTCAAGGGCGGCGTCGATGGTGTTCCGCCGGGTGACGCTGTACGCTTTTTCCATGTACCAGTAAAGGCCGTTACTGTCTGTGTCATCCCACAGTCGGCGCTTGCCGTCGTCGGTCCATGGAAGGCGTCCCAGCACCTCGCCCATACCGGCGAACTTGTTGAGCGCGAAGCGCCCCTTGAGCATCGGGTCGTTGTCCAGAATGATCAGAACGTTGTCGATAGTATCCTTGATCTGCCCGGTCTTCTTGTTGATGTCGAGCCTCTGCATCCATTCGATGCTGTCCGGATCCTCACCGCTCTCCTCTCCCGCCGGCTGTGCCTCGGGCGGGTCGATCACGCCCTCGAAGTCCCTGACTGCCTGCTCCCGGCGTTCCTTTGCCATGAGCGCGCTGCAGGCCGCGTCCGCCACCGCGAACTCACACATCGCCGTGTAGCTCGGCAGCCGGTTATTCGGTGTCCCCGGCTGCGCCGTGTCGTCCTTGTCTCCGAACTTGTGAAGGCGGACAAGATCGAAACAGTTGACCAGTTTCCCGCTGCAGGGGTCCGTCGCATGGTGGGAATACAGGAACTTGCCGTGATCGTAGACCACCGCGCCGCCGGTCGTGGATCCGCCCAGGTAGGTGAAGCGGCTGTCGTCGCCGTCCACGGGCGCATAGATCCCTGGCAGGAGCTTGTCCAGAACGTTGTAGACGTTCTCGTAAGCGCGGTTGAAGGCTCCCACAATGCCGGGCTTTGTGTCAGGGTCGCCCTGCTTCATGGCCAGCTTCTGGTAGCTGACTGCTCCCGGAACTTGGGGCCAGCTGGTGAAGTCCCGCCAGTCCTTATATGTGGCAAGGACCATATCCGCGGAAAAGAGCGGCGCGTCCTGGTACTCGAATACATACTGACTGTCAAGACAGCAGGAAGGCCAGAACATGAGGCGCGACGCCTCGAAGGTCGTGGGGTCGGCCATCTGTATTCCGATCTGCGCCGCCATCCAGCGCGCGATCGGTTCGTATTCGTCCGCCGTGACGGTCCGGTCGATCGGAAAGAGGATCCTCAGGCGCGGGGCCGTTTCCAGGTGCTTGCGGGTCGAATAGACCGCGAACGCGCATCCCAGACGGCGCACGGAATCGAGCAGGCACTCCGTGCCGTAGGC
>JAGAFT010000088.1 GCA_017627975.1 Oscillospiraceae bacterium | reverse complement strand
GAGGGCCTCGCCCAGCGGATTGTCAAGGGCGATGTCCCGGAAGGCCTGAAGGACAAGAGCATCTTCTCCCTGGACATGGGCGCCCTGATCGCCGGGGCCAAGTACCGTGGTGAGTTTGAGGAGCGTCTGAAGGCGGTCCTCGAGGAGATCCGCAAATCCGAGGGCGGCATCATCCTCTTCATCGATGAGCTCCACACCATTGTCGGCGCGGGCAAGACCGAGGGCAGCATGGATGCCGGAAACCTGCTCAAGCCGATGCTGGCCCGCGGCGAGCTGCACTGCATCGGGGCCACCACGCTGGACGAATACCGCAAGTACATTGAAAAGGACGCCGCCCTGGAGCGCCGCTTCCAGCCGGTGCAGGTGGATGAGCCGAGTGTCGAAGATACCATCTCGATCCTCCGCGGACTGAAGGAGCGCTATGAGGTCTATCACGGCGTCCGGATTCACGACAACGCCCTGGTTGCCGCCGCGACCCTCTCCAACCGCTATATCACCGACCGTTTCCTCCCCGACAAGGCCATCGACCTGGTGGATGAGGCCTGCGCCCTGATCCGGACCGAGATCGACTCCATGCCCGCAGAGCTGGACGACATCCGTCGCAAGATCATGCAGATGGAGATTGAGGAAATGGCCCTCAAGAAAGAGGACGACAACCTCAGCAAGGAGCGTCTGGAAAAGCTTCAGGAAGAGCTCGCCAACCTCAAGGATCAGTTCAACGAGATGAAATCCCGCTGGGAGGCGGAGAAGAGCAGCGTGGACGATGTCAAGCGCCTGAAGGGTGAGATCGAACGCATGCACGCCGATATCGAAAATGCCCAGCTGAACTATGAGTATGAGAAAGCCGCGCGCCTGAAGTACTCCGATCTCCCCGCGCTGGAGAAGCAGCTGCAGGAGGCCGAAGCGCTGTCCGAACAGCGGAACCAGAACTCTCTGGTCCACGACACGGTCACCGAAGAGGAGATTTCCGGCATCGTCGCCAAGTGGACCGGCATCCCGGTGGCCCGCCTGATGGAGGGCGAGCGTGAAAAGATCCTCCACCTGGACGAGTACCTGCACAAGCGCCTGGTCGGCCAAGACGAGGCCGTACAGAAGGTCACGGAAGCCATTCTCCGCTCCCGGGCTGGCATCGCGGACCCGAACCGCCCCATCGGCTCGTTCCTGTTCCTCGGCCCCACGGGCGTCGGTAAGACGGAACTGGCCAAGTCCCTGGCCGAGTGCCTGTTTGACGATGAACGCAACATCGTCCGGATCGACATGACCGAGTACATGGAGAAGTTCTCCGTCTCGCGTCTGATCGGGGCGCCTCCCGGATACGTCGGATACGACGAGGGCGGCCAGCTGACCGAGGCGGTCCGCCGCAAGCCCTACAGCGTGGTGCTCTTCGATGAAATTGAAAAGGCGCATCCCGACGTCTTCAACATTCTGCTCCAGATCCTCGACGACGGCCGCATCACCGATTCCCAGGGACGCACGGTGGACTTCAAGAACACCATCATCATCCTGACCTCGAACCTGGGCAGCCCCTATCTTCTCGACGGGATCAATGAGGACGGCAGCATCAAACAGGAGGCCCAGGATGCCGTCATGGCAGAGCTGCGCCGCAGCTTCCGTCCGGAATTCCTGAACCGTCTGGATGAGATCATCCTCTTCAAGCCGCTCACGAAGGAGAACCTGACGAACATCGTCGACCTGCTGGTTGAATCCCTGCGCAAGCGCCTGCAGGATCGCGACCTCGACCTGGTTCTCACGGACGAGGCCAAGCAGCTCATCATCGACCGCGGCTATGACCCGCTCTACGGCGCCCGTCCGCTGCGCCGCGTGCTGCAGAGCAGCGTCGAGACGCTGGTGGCCCGGACCATTCTCCGCGGCGACATCAGCGCCGGCTCCACCATCACGGTGGACGTGCAGGACGGCGAGCTGATCACAAGATAAACGCGTCCATCAAAAAAAGACGGAAACCTGGTTATTCAGGCTTCCGTCTTTTTTTTGTTTCCCGGATCAGTCCAGGCGAAAATGTTCAAGCTGTTCGTTGATGATGCGGTCTGACGTCTCCTGGTCACAGACATGATTGTCGATCATGCCCTTGATGTATCCCATCAGTTCCTCGGTATCCCAAACGCTGAAGGTGAAGAAGTGCCACGCATTTTTCTTCATGTTATCCTGATCATAAAAACAGGCCAGTGATTTCCCATACAGTTCCAAAGCTCTCGTGACTTCATCCTTGCTGCTGTCATAGCCTGTCTCCGGCTTGGCATGCAGCTTATAGGCGATGGTGCGCAGGGAGTAGGGATCTCCCCGGGCTGCCGATTCCGTATACAGGTATCTGGCCCGGTCCGGTTTCGTGATTCCGAAAGCCCCATAGAAATACAGGTCGGCAAGCAGCGACATTGCTTCCGTCTCTCCCAGCGCAGCTGCTTTTTCGTACCAGTCCACCGTGGTCGTATAGCTCTTCTGTACTCCTGCGCCGGTGTCGTACATTCCGCCCAGCATTTTCATGCACTTGCCGTTACCGAGCGCCGCGCCTTTTTCATACCAGGTTTTTGACGCGGCCGGTCCTTCCGCGGTCCAATAGTAATCGCCGAGGAACGCGTATGCCTCCGCAACGCCTTCCTCCGCCAGCCGGTTGTAGATCTCCAGGCCTTTTTCTTTTTCGTCCGCGACATAAAGGCAGTATTCGCCGACCTTCAGTTCCGCCGTTCTGTTCCCCGCATCCGCCGCATCCTGATACCAGCTGAGCGCGGTCCAGTCGTCCTTCTCGACGCCTGTTCCCAGTTCGTACATGGTTCCGAGCAGGTACATGGCCGTTCCGTCTCCCTGTTCGGCAGCACGCTCAAACATGATCCGGGCCGCCTCATAATCGCGCTCCGTACCAAAGCCGTTCAGATACATGTAGCCGAGGCCGGCGGAGGAAGAAGCCTTTCCGGCGTCAATTCCCTTCTTGTACCAGGAGATCGCTTCCTGGTAATCTCTGGTGATTCCGTCCAGGCCCTCCCGGTACAGGGTTCCGATTCTCTCATAGGCGTCAAAGCTTTCATCATCCAGATGCTCCATACAGTACGCCAGGGCATCCTGTCCTTTCAGGTCCTTCGGTCCCTCTGCCCCGGCAAAAACGCCGACAGAAAGCAGCATGCTCAGAGCAAGGATCAGTGCCAGGGTTTTCTTCATTTTCTCCTCCTGTTCGATACCCTAACCCGGATAAACCGGAAATGTCAACCTGTATCCCCCGCCTGCTGAGCGCCCGCAGGCACCATGCACGCGAGCAGCCATGTGTAACATGGCTTTTAGCGAGTCACAGGCGAGGGATACAGAATTATGCCATTTTGCGGCGATTGCCGTTTATAAGCGGCCTATTGCAGCATGACGGTAATCAGGCTCAGGTTATCGTTGTTCTTCGGAATTCTGGCGGAAATACGCAGCAGCAGAAGAACCGCCCATTCCTTTGCGGAAGCCGCCTTCAGATAGTCCACCAGGATCTCATCGTCCCGGACATATTCCCATACGCCGTCGCTGCACAGCAGGAACGCATCTTCCGGCGACAGCTTTTCCCGCTGATCGACCGTCGGTTCCCAGCGTGCCGTGCTTCCGAGAACACGCAGCAGAGAGGACTGATCCTCGTCGGTCGCGATCTCCTCTTTGGTGATCTCTCCCGCCTGGTACTTCTTATAAGCCACGCTGTGGTCTTCGGTAAGCGCGGCGATCCCCCCGTCATGGAGATAGTATAGTCTCGAATCTCCGGAATGCGCCCAGGCCGAGGTCTCTCCCCTGACCGTCAGCACAACAGCCGTGCTTTTTGCGTTGCAGTTTTTCTCCTGCTGCAGGTTGAGAATGGCCTGATTTGCTTCTCCGATTTTCGTTTCGAGGGTTTCTGTCAAGGGGACGTCTTCCTCCGGCGGCCAGCCGGCCAGCACGGTGTTCACCACACAGTCCGAAGCCATGCGGCCGTTCTGATGTCCCCCCAGGCCATCGGCCAGGACAAAGATGCCTCTGTCTCCGTCCAGCTTCATTCCCAGCGCGTCCTGGTTATCTTCCCTTCCGCCGATGTCACTGAAGCTGTAGCTGTCGATGGTCATGTGCTTACTCCACTTCCATCCGGAGCGTGTTGGTCTTGTCCCCGAGATAGACGCTCTCACCCGGCTTCAGGAGATAATCCCGATTGGGTTCCAGCCGCATTCCGCTTTCCAGGTAAGTGCCATAGCTGGAGCCGAGATCCTTCACCACGAAAGTATGCTTCGCGGCATCCCACGCAACGCTGCAGTGCGTGCCGCTGACGCCCGGTGTGTCGTCGCGATAGATGATGCTGCATTTCGGGCTTCTTCCGGCCACCACAGGCTCTGCCCCCAGCTGCACCGTGCGATTGCGGTGCTGTTCCGCCAGCGAGCGCACCATCGGGCGAAGCGGCTTCTCCGGTGCCGGGGAGGGTATCGGTTTTTCTTTTCTTGCCGCTTCCGCTGCCTTGGCGGCTGCGGCGGCTGCCGCGGCCTCTGCGGCTTTCTTTTTCTTTCCGTTCTGTGCGATCAGCAGCGCCGCAATGACAATCACCGCAGCCGCAATCGCCGCATAAGCCCATACCGGCAGGCCGGTCGAAGCTGCCGGCTCTTCCTCAAGAGCTTCCTCTGCTGCGGGCTCTTCGGGCTCTGCCGTTTCTCCTTCGGTCGGCGTCTCTTCCTGCGCTGTTTCCGCAGTTACCGCTTCTGTCTGAGGCTCAGCTTCGGTGCTTTCTTCGGCTGCTTCCGCCGTCGGAGTCTCGGATGCCTCCGGCGTCTCCGTCACAGCTTCCTCCACAGGCGCTTCTTCGGTTTTTTCTCCGGAAGCCGGTTCCGCCACTTCGGGTGCAGCCGTCGCTTCAACCGCGGGCGCTGTCTCCCCTGCGGCTTCTTCCGCTGCTTCCGGTTCAGCCGGGGCTTCCGTTAAAGCTTCTTCCGCTGCCGCGTCTTCGGCTGTGGCCTCTTCTGCTGCAGGCTCTACTGCTGCGGACTCTTCCTCCTGCATCCGATCCTCTGCAAGGTCAAATGCAATGTGGTTCCTGTTGAGCATTGCGATGACCGTGGAGATATCCGCATTCACATACAGCTCATGATCTTTGGAGGTCTGCGAGACAACGCCGATTACCATTCCATCCTCTGTCAGGATCGGACTGCCGGAACTTCCCTGGGAGGCGGCCATATCCGAGGACTGGATCCATTTAGTGCCCGTAGCGGACTCGGTGACAAGGCGACCGAGCGTTCCCTTCGACACCAGGGCATCCTCGGGGCCCCAGCTGCTCGTAGAGGTCATATAATCGTCCGCTGCGCCGGGAAAACCAACCGTATAGATCGTGTCGCCGACCATGCTGTTGTCCGGTACCTGGAGTGCGAGCGCGATCCGCTCGTCGGTCGGGTGATCCAGCTTCAGCAGCGCGATATCCTGTGCCTCATCGGAGTCCACGACATAGACTTCCTCGTTTTTCTCCGAATCATAGAAAACGTTCAGACGATACTGCCCGCTGTGTTTTTCCGCATAGTCGTCACGGTATTCATAAGCGGTTCCCTTCCCGTTTTTCAGGTATTCGCTGACGCAGTGGTAATTGGTCACAAGATATTGGACAGCGTCTCCCTCTTTGCCGACAAAAAAGCCCGTGCTCAGGTTCACACTGTCGACTTCCCCGTCCGAGAGGAATGACTCAACCAGGCGTACAACGCCGCCTCGGGCCACGTTGGTCGGTGTCTCCGCCGATGCAAAGGCGGAAAGACTCAGCAGCATTGCCAGCACCAGCAGGCAGGATAATGTCCGTTTTTTCATCTCTTGTCCTCCTCCGTTCATTCTCGTCTGCACTGTACCACCAGTGCGGTATAGTTATCCTGAAGCTTCAGGTTTTTCGCTTTGATTTCGCGGCTCATCGCCTCGCACATCTCTCCCGGATCCCCATGGCTGAGGCACTGGGTCAGTTCCGATTCATCCAGGACTTCCCCCACACCGTCCGAGCAGAAAAGAAGCACGTCTCCCGGCTCCAGTTTCAGCGGCCGCCGCAGGAAATCCGCCTCCTCCAGTTCTTCCATTCCCAGGAACTGTGTAACCGCCCGCCGCTCCGGATCCTGTTCCGCCGTCTCGGCGTCAATCGTGCCCATCAGAATCGCATCCAGATAATCACGGTTTCGGATGTTGTGACTTCGGTTCATTCTGGTAAGCCTGCGGTTTCGAAGCAGAAACAGGAAGCTGTCCCCCACACTTGAAAACCACAGTTTCTCCCCGAAGATCAGACCCACCGTCATGGTGCTTCCGCCGGCTTCATGCAGTTTCTCATAGACCTGTCCGCTGGCTTCCAGCACGGCGTTGTTCAGCTGATCAGGGATGCTTTTCTTCATGTCGAAATCCTGAAACGAGCGCAGGACCGACGACACTGCGGTCTCGCTGGCAATCTTGCCGCCCTGCATGCCGCCCATGCCGTCCGCCACCGCAATCAGCAGACCGCGCTCAGAAATGGCCTCATGGTCCAGGGCGTTACCGAAGGCAAAGGCATCCTCCTGCCGTGCCCGATTCCCGATGCCCTGCAGATTCGCCACCTCATAGACCAGCGCTTTTCCACCGGACGGGCGCACGGTCGCCGTCCGCGAAATTGCATCCGGGACCTGCTGCTTTTTTCTGGTAAACAGTGATGTCAGGTTCATGATTTATCAACCGGCCAGCGGAAGCGGTCGTTACAGAAGGACACGAACAAGAGTTCGGTCTCTCCGAAGCGCAGCGTGTCATAGTCCTCCAGCTTCTGGGCAGCGTAAACCGGGGCATTATTCCGATAAATCGTGTTGCGATTGTTCCCCGGAATGAGGTAGAAGTCGTTGTTCAGAACATCGTAATCAATTTTGGCATGCGTGTCCGAGGTGATGGTATCGTCACCCTTGATCCGGATATCCATCTCACCGCCCCGGCCGATTCGGTTAGTGCGGGCACGGAGCTGGAAATCATTTCCGTAATCGTGGCCCTTCACGCATACCAACCAGCCTACCACGGGATCCTTACCCTGGTGTTTCTCGAAAATGCCGATCGTTCCGCCGATCTCTTCCTGCTTTTCCAGAAACGACTTCGAGGGCATGGTCTTGCTGATCTCATCCGGGCGGATGGTGGAATTGCCTCCAGGTTCGTTTGCGTAGGCATCGTCAAAATAGATGGTCGATGTTCCGTGATCGCAGTAGGGGCACTGATCCCCGTAAATATCCGAGTCATAGATGTGCCCGTTTTTGCATCTTGCCTGTGCCATTGTCTTCTTACCTCCTGTTGTCTATAGATGAACCATGTGTTACTTGTAAACCGCGTCAAGATCGATCCAGATTGCGGGGCGAACACCCTGCAGAGTAGTCGCTGTAGCGAAAGTTCCAAACCTTCCATTTGAATTAATCATACATGCTCCGTTCAGGTTATTATTCCCGAAAATGCATCCCGGAGAGCGCAGCCACCATCTGCAAAAATCTTCCTTGCTCACTCCCTGTGATTTTGCGAATTCCGTCTGCATCGCAGTACGGTCCTCGTCCGTCGGGAAGAATCGCTGGGCTTCGGCATAGCTGAGAATGAAAGAAGAATCGCTCGTGTTGCCGCCGCCATAGACATTGATCCCTGGAATTCCCTGACCGTAGCTGTTATCCACATAATTCCTGCTGATCAACTTTTTTTCAAGGTTGCTGAACGCAGCTTCAAGGAATTCCTGATTCAACCAGCTTCGAAGGGTGCTGGTCTCCCATGTATAATTTTTCCCGCTCTCTTTGATTTGCTTCCAATCCAGTACGTACCTGCTCAGCAGCAGAACCTTGTTTCCATTTGTCTCCAGCAGCATCCATTCAATCGGCTCTGCGCCGTTCTCCGTGTTGTTGTCCTGCTCATAGCGTCCGAATGTGATGAGTGAATTACTGTCAAGAGTCGCTTTGCTCACTTCATCGTACAGTCTGGTCTGTTCAAAGGAAAACCTCAGCTTTTCCTGATCCACCCAGATTGCCGGACGGATAGCGCCTTTGGCACTATTTACGTTTTTTGTGGTCTTTGTAGATCCTTCAGATGAAATCGTGCCTGCATAATTTAGATAATTCCCAGAACTGGCCGATCTCGTCCACCACCATGAATGCTCTCCATTCAGATTGACACCTTCTGCAATTGCAAAGGCTGTAGGTTTGCATCGCCGTTCACTGTCATTATGAAAATAGGACGATATCTCTGCATAGCTGGGGAGGAAAGTCGCATCCGTTGTACTGGCCCTGTCGCTTGTTTCCCATGCAGGATTACCCTGCTTTTTACTGTTATCCACTTTCGTGCTGATTATCGCTTGCTGTTCATTCTTTGAGAAGGTATCCTGGAGGAAAGCGCCGTTCAACCATTTCCTTAAGGTGCAGGAATCCCAATAGGCTACACTGTCCGTTTCATTGAATGCCTTTGCATCCAGTCCATACTTGCTGAGCAGCAGGCTCTTCCCATCCTGGGCATCCAGAACAATCCATTCGACCGGCTCCGGTCCGTTTTCAAGATTGTTGTCCTGTTCATACCGTCCGAAGATAACTTCGTATCCTTTCGTACTGAGGCCGGTGTTGTCAACCCAGACGGCCGGGCGAACCGCATTGTTGGTGAGGTCCATATTGCCCCAGGTCTCACTTCCCTTAGAGGCAACCAGATATGCAATTCCATTCCCATACCGTCCTGTATAGAGCTGTCTCATCCACCACCAGCAGGTGCCGACTTCCGCATCGACAAATGCCCCCTGAGCAACGGCATATTCTGTCGGGACGCATTCTCTGTCTTTACCAATTGAGAAGAATTTCCAAATTGCATCGTAATCCAAGATAAAGACTCTGTCTGTCGTTTTTGCGTGTGCGGTAATGCTATCACGCTTGGGTCCGTGCTGATAGCAGGCATAATTGTCCAGCATCGTGCTGACGACCTGTCCCTGCTCCCCTCTCTCAAATGCCGCATCAAAAAACTCCGAGTTCAGCCAGCTTCTGAGTTCAGATTTCTCCCATGTAACATGAGCGGTATTGCCGGACTGGTACGGCCGGCAGTCCAGAGCATATTTGCTGAGCAACAGGCTCTTTCCAGCCTGTTCATCCAAAACTATCCACTCAATCGGCTCCGGACCGTTTTCGAGATCATTGTCCTGCTCATACTGTCCGAAACTTACCGTATTGCCGACTGTTCTGAGCGCTGCCAGCCACTCCTTAGATCCTTCCTGCAGTGCTACGGTTGGGATCGGGGTCGGCGTCGGTGTTGGCGTCGG
>JAGAFT010000087.1 GCA_017627975.1 Oscillospiraceae bacterium | reverse complement strand
GCGACCTGGCCGACCATACGCTCGCCGTTCTTGGCAAACGCCACGACCGACGGAGTGGTACGGGAGCCTTCCGCATTCGCGATGACGACAGGTTCGCCGCCCTCGAGCACAGCCACGCAGCTGTTGGTTGTTCCGAGATCGATACCGATAATTTTACCCATTGTAAGTTCCTCCTGTATGTAAGATATGTTTTAACAAAAGTAAGATGATTTATATAAGCGGAGTTATCTCCGGTTATATGCATTTTTGAAAATGAAATATGCTGTCAGTTGGCCACCTTGACCATAGCAAAGCGGATCACTTTGTCGCCCAGTTTAAAGCCTTTCTGGAAGACCTCGACAATCTCGTTCTCGCCCTTTTCTTCATCGTCGACATGCATCACCGCGTTATGCATCGCCGGATCGAATTTTTCACCAAGGCACTCAATCTCCGTGACGCCCAGTTTCTCGAGTGTGGAGCAGAACTGCGTCATGATCATCTCGACGCCTTTCTTATAGGCCTCGTCCTCGGTGTTCTGTTTCAGGGCGCGCTCCAGATTGTCATAGACCGGCAGGAACTGCGTCACGGTGTTGGCCTTGATGTCGCCGTAAAGCGCATCCTTTTCCTTCTGGCTGCGCTTACGGAAGTTGTCGTACTCCGCGCAGATGCGCAGGAACCTGTCGTTGAGATCGGCCTTCTCCTTTTCGAGGGCAGCGATCTTCTCTTCCTCCCTGGAGGGCTTTCTGCCGAATCTCCGTTTTTCCTTCTTCTCGGCTTCCTTGCTCTCTTCGCCCTTTTCCGCTTCGGTGTCGGCCGCCTGCTCGACAGCGTTTTCCTTCTCCGTGTCTTCCGCCGGCTTTTCTTCCGGAACCGCGTTTTCCGCCGGGTTCTGTTCCGGAGTCATGTCTTTCTTCTGTTCGTCGTTCATCGGTCTTTATCCTCGCTGTTTTTGATAATCAGTTTATTATGCATTCCCTCCGGCGGCGCTTCACCGCTTCCCAGCCTCCTGGAGAGTCCCGCCGCCAGGAAACGAAGCTTCGCGGCCACGGCGGAATAATCCATTCTGGTCGGTCCCACAACCCCGATCAGGCCGCGGGTGTTATCCCCGGCATCATAGCTGGCAATCACCACGCTGGAATCCTTCAGCTCTTCGGCGATGTTTTCCGGACCGATCAGGACGCGGATCTCACTGTCCTCTCCCATCGACTCTCCTTCGGACGGCGGGAGAATATATCCGCCGCCTGACAGATAGCTCATCAGCTTGTGCGCTTTGTCGGGATCCCGGAATTCCGGCTGGCTCAGCAGCCGGTTTTCACCGGAGACAAAGGCCGTGGGCGTCGCCGCTTCGGAAAGCGTCTCAATCGCGAAGGCCGCGATCACGGAAGTCAGGCCCATGCCGTCATCCGCGGCACGCTCCGTCGAATGGATCAGCAGCGGTGTAATCTGGTCCTCCGTGATCCCCGTGAAGCCGGAATTAAACAGAGCGCTCAGCTTCTGAACCATCATCTGATCCACAGAAACCGGAAGATGCACCAGTTTGGATTTCACGGTGTTGTTGGAGAGCATCAGCACAATGATAAAGGTATTTGCATCCACATAGATGAGGTCAAAACGCTTGATCGTCATGGGGGAAGCCGCCGTGAGCGCCAGAGCCGGATAATCCGTGATCTGAGATGCGAGACGGCTGATGCTGCTGATGGTGTCGTCCAGTTCCTGGAGCTTGGCGTTGAGGCGGCGGTTGATCTCCTCCGTCTCTTCGAGGGAATACTTCTGCTTCTGCATCAGCTCGTTGACATACAGGCGATAACCCATCGGGGTCGGAACCCGGCCTGCGGAGGTATGCGGCTGTTCCAGATATCCCAGGGCAACCAGCTCCGCCAGTTCGTTCCGGATGGTGGCCGAGGAGCAGCCGAGTCCGGCGTTCTCTGCCAGATGCTTGCTGCCCACCGGCTCAGCCGTGCGGATGTATTCATCCACAACCGCTGCCAGTATTCTTTTTTTCCTTTCGCTGATGCTCATCTTAGCACTCACCTTACAGGACTGTTGGCACTCT
>JAGAFT010000086.1 GCA_017627975.1 Oscillospiraceae bacterium | reverse complement strand
TGAAGAGTTACGTACAACTCCTCCCACCGTGCTTTGTAGTGTGCCTCTCTCAAGCTAATTGTATCAGAAAACTGAAAATTTTGCGGCTTCAGTTTTCATTACTATTTGTGCCGGTGCCGCACCGGCATGTGGATTAGAATGAAAACAGGGTAAAAATGCGGATTGGGTAATCAGAACAGGAGCGTGTACCTATGACAAGAAAAAATCCCCGGCATCCGTTTGCCGGAGAAGAGATCACAGGGCTCCCGGAGGGAATGGCGTTTTTTCGCCCTGCCCAGGAACGCCTGCCGGAGCTCGGCAGCGACTGGTGCGTGATCAACATTCAGATCGAACATTTCAAGTATTTTACGGATTGGTTCGGGCTGGAGGCCTCGCGCGATCTCCTGTCACGCATCGGAGAGATGATCCGCAGCGCTGCTTTGCAGGCAGGCGGAATGCCCGGGCAGCCGGGCCTGGAGGAATTCTGCCTCATTGTGCCCTATGACGAGGACTGGATCCACGGCCTGTTTGAAGAGCTTCAAAGCCTGATCGCCTCCGTCAGCCGGCTCGACGGCTTCTCGCCGGTTTTCGGCGTTGCCCGCTTTGACGGTTCAAGCACCCAGATCATGGAATACTACAACCGGGCGGCGCTCGCGGCGGAGAGCCTGCACGGCAAAGCCCATACGCGCGTGAGCCTGTATGATGCAAAGCTCCATCGGAAAAGCTCGGAAGAATATAAGATCCTCTTCGAGTTTCAGAACAGCCTGAACAGAGGGGAAATCACATTCTTCCTCCAGCCCCAGGTTCGCGCTTCCAACGGCAAAATCATCGGGGCCGAATCCCTGGCCCGCTGGCATCGCCGTGACGGCAGCTTCATCTCGCCGGCTGTCTTCGTCCCGGTCCTGGAAAAATACGGTCTGGTGACCCAACTGGACCTGTATATCTGGGAGGCGGTCTGCCGGTGGCAACGTCAGATGAAGCAGAGCGGGAAACCGATGATCCCTGTTTCGGTCAATGTATCCCAACTGGACATTGCGGCGCTGGATGTACCGGCACAGCTGAGCTCGCTGCTGAAGAAGTATGAGCTGTCGGCGGACTGCATGAAGGTGGAGATTACCGAGTCGGCCTATGCCGATGACCTCGGGCAGGTGCGCGACACCATCACCCGCCTGCAGGAATGCGGGTTCAAGGTGCTGATGGATGATTTCGGGAGCGGCTATTCGTCCCTGAACATGCTGCGGAACGTCAACGTGGATGTGATCAAGCTGGACGCGCAGTTCCTGCAGATCTCGGAAAACAGCGCCAAAAAAGGCGTCAACATCCTGGAATCCGTCATCAACATGACCAAGAACCTCTTCATCCCGATCATTGTCGAGGGGGTTGAAACCGAAGCACAGCTGGAATTCCTGGAAGGGCTGGGCTGCCGGTACATGCAGGGATACTACTTCTATCGGCCGATGTCGACGCAGGACTTTGAGAATCTGATCGGTGACGGGGCCATTGTGGATCCCGCCGGGATCCGCTTCAAAGCCAATCAGCAGCTCACGGTCCGCGAATTCATGGACGACAACATCTTTACCGACACCATGCTCAACAACGTGCTGGGGCCGGTGGTCTTCTACCGCTGGGACTGCAAAGAGAATGTCGACATCATCCGTTTCAACGAGCAGTTTTATGAGCTGGTGGGGATCGATCCGGATTCCTTCGAACAGCGGCGGAATCATATTCAGGACAGCCTGCATTCCGGAGACCGAACAGTGTTTCTGAGACTGCTGGCCGAGGCGGAAGAACACTGGGCCATCGGCTCACGCGGCGTTGTCCGCGCCTACAGGCCCAATGGGGCAGTGGTCTGGATCTCGCTCCGGCTGTTCTACATGTATGACGATTCCCGGGGAAAAGTCTTCTACGGTTCGGCACAGGACGTGACCGAGACGCAGGTCATCAACATGGAGATGCCGGGCGCGTACTATCGCTGTAACGTGACGGACAGGTTTGAGTTCTTCTACATCAGCAGGAATTTCCAGAAAATGACCGGCTACAGTGAGCGTGAGATCAGGATTCTCTTCGATAACTGCCTGATTCAGATGGTACATCCGGCCGATGTCCTGTCCATGCGTGAGCAGGCCAGGCAGCTTGCAAACGGAGAGATCGAGAATATTCAGCCCTTCCGCATCCGGCGAAAACAGGGCGACTACATCTATATCGCGGAACAGAGCCAGATCTCGGACCGCTTCGGGGCACTCTGCTGGCAATGCATGGCGATCGATGTCAGTGAAGTGATGCGGCTGCGCAATCAGATGCGTATTCTCTCGGATCATCTTTCCAGCACCGTGCTTTTCCTGCACCGGCGGGGTGAGCAGCTCATCTATGAAGTTACCATCCACGGGCTGGAGGACCGGTTCCTCATGAATGCAAAGGAACTGGAATCTGCCTTGAATGACGGAGACTTTTGCCGAATGATCGAGGGAAGCAAAGGAATTCCGCACCAGGAATACACCAGGCTCTTTGTCGGCGAGTATGCCGGAAAGCGAAAATGGCTCCGTTTCCAACGAAGAGACGGAAAGACCATTCGAATCTCCGCCGCGGTCGACCGGGTGGAGGACACACAGACACGGATTGAGTATATTGTGGTGCTTCGCGTTCTGGACGACACGGACACCGAAGTGCCGGTGGGGGAAGAGTAGTAGGAAAGCCTTTTCCGGGCATAGCGCCGGGAAGACGCATTCCGGCTCGGAACAGAATGAAACAAGACAGAAAGGACGGCAGGTGACAGCCTGCCGGTATGCAGCAAAATGGCATGGTATGACGAAGCGTTCTTTTATCACATCTACCCGCTTGGGCTCTGCGGAGCGCCGAAGACGAATCCGTACGGAAACGAAGAGCACCGGCTTCGGGAGCTCTGGCCCTGGGTGGAGCATCTGGAACGGCTCGGCGTTACGGGGCTGTATATCGGACCGCTTTTTGAGTCCGGCAGCCACGGGTATGACACGACGGACTACCGGCGCCTGGACCGGCGTCTCGGCAGCAACGCGGATCTGAAGGACTTTGTCCGGCACTGTCACGACCACGGCATCCGGGTCGTGCTGGACGCGGTGTTCAACCACAGCGGCCGCGACTTCTTCGCGTTTCGGGACCTGAAGGAACGAAGAGAACAGTCCGCTTATAAAGAGTGGTACTGCGGCGTCAACTTCTGGAACAACAACGAGTTTGGCGACGGCTTTTCCTACGACAACTGGGGCGGGTACAATCTGCTGGCAAAGTTCAATCTCCTCAATCCCCAGGTGGTGAACTACCATCTGGAGACTGTGCGGTACTGGGTGTCGGAGTTTGACATCGACGGACTGCGCCTGGACACCGCGGACGTGCTGGACTTCGACTTCATGCGGGCCCTGCGGGGCCTGGCGAACAGTGTGAAGCCGGAGTTCTGGCTGATGGGCGAGGTAATCCACGGGGAGTACCAGCGCTGGGTGAATCCCGGCATGCTGCATGCCGTGACGGACTATGCCCTGCACAAAGCGCTCTACAGCGGACACAACGACCACAACTATTTTGAGATCGCCCATACCCTGAACCGTTTCATGCAAAACGGCATCGACTGCCGGACGCTGTACAGTTTTGTGGACAACCACGACGTGGAGCGCATTCACACCAAGCTGAATGACAAGCGGCAGTGGCTGCCGGTGCATATTTTGCTCTTCTGCCTGCCGGGGATCCCGTCGGTATACTACGGCTCGGAGTTCGGCATCGACGGACGAAAGGCCCGGGGCGGCTCTGATGATGAGATCCGGCCGCGCCTGAAGCTGAAGGAACTGCTTTCCGGGGAGAATCCGTGCCTGGAGATCATCCGGGCACTGGGACAGATCTACCGGGAGGAAAAGACGCTTGCCCGGGGGGATTATCAGCAGCTGGTTCTGACCACGAAGCAGTATGCTTTCCGCAGGGGCGATGTGCTGGTGGCTGTGAACAACGACGGCAATGGCTGCGAAATCTCCATTCCCTGTGCCGACGGAGTCTATCGCGGAGCCCTGCACGGCGGAACCATTCGCGCGGAGAACGGAAGACTGACGCTTCACCTCGGGGCCTGTGACGGCGAGATCCTGATCCCGGAGAGCCGGAGCGCGGAAAAGTTTGAGCCGATCCGGACCTCTGTTTCGGAAGCGAAAGCGGAGGCGGAACAAGCGCCCGTGACAGCCGAAGGGAAGGAAACGCCAGCGACGGCGGCCGAAAGTCCGCTTCCACAGGCACAGGCGGAGCGGCCTCTCGATCTATCAAAGCCCTATGAGCAGATGAGCGTGGAAGAACTGCAGGCCGCAATCCTGCAGAAGCTTGCCCACAACGGCCCGGTAACCGATCAGATGCGCCGCGATGTGGCGGCCAATATCTGGAGAGATTCTCTTCTCAACTGGGTAAAGAGCTTCCGGTGACGATCCGCCGGAGGCGAAAGCGATCTGACAAGTGACTTGCCTTCCCCCTCCGGCAATGCGGAAGGCAATGGCAAAAGAATTCTCCCGACGGGACGTGAAAGCCCGGCCGGGAGAATTCTTTTGTCATTTTGAAAAAAGTTCTTGCTTTATTTCGCTAATGTGGTATTATAGCAAAGTAAAAATTCACCTGAAGGAGAACGACAATGAAAAAGATTCTTTCTATAGCACTTGCACTTACGATGCTGCTGGCGCTGGGCGTCACCGCTTTTGCGGCGGACAAGGACCCCGTAGCCGACAGAACGAGCTTTGTAATGGGCATTGATCCGGAGTATCCTCCTTTCAGCTATCTCGGTGACGACGGCGAGTATACCGGTTTTGACGTGGAAGTCTGCCAGGCGGTCTGCGACCTGCTGGGCTGGAAGCTGGAAGTCTTCGGCGTGAACTGGGATGAGAAGCTGGTTCAGCTCGACTCCATGGAGTGCGACTGCGTCTGGTCCGGCATGACCATCCTTGACAGCATGAAGGAAGCCGGCTATGTGATTTCCGAGCCCTATTATGACAATACCCAGGTCCTCGTCGTGAAGGCCGACAGCGGTTTTGCTTCTTCTGAAGATCTGGCGGGCAAAGTTGTGGCGGTTCAGCTCGGCACCTCCGGCGAAGCGCTTCTGAACGGCGATCTCAGCGATCTGGCGGCCACCTTTGACAACGTCATCACCTGCGACAGCTTCCTCAAGTGCTTCACCGAACTCGAGGGCAATGCGGTTGACGCCGTCTTTGTCGACCTGCCGGTGGCGGCCAGCTATGTGGCCAAGCACGAAGGCCTGAATGTCATCGACGAGAACCTCGGCGCCGAGCAGTACGGCATCGCCTTCCGTTCCGGAGACGAGGCCCTCTGCGAAGCGGTCGACGCGGCGGTTCAGGAGCTGGTTGCCAACGGCACCTATGCCGAGATCGCGGCGAAGGAAGAGTATGCCGACATTGTCAACAACCTTCTTTTCCTGAGCGAGACGGAAGAAGCTGCCCCCGAAGCCGAAGCGGAAGCTGAAGCGATAGCAGCGGCCTGAGGCCGGCGGGTACATCTGAAGACATAAGAAAGCCCGAAAGCGCACATCTGTGCGCTTTCGGGAAATTCTGTCTATAGAAGAGAATTAATAGTAAACGCATTTGTTTTTTGCGTTTTGCAAAATTGATCTTCTGTTATTCCGCCCGCGCAGCGGGCGGAATAATGCAGACATTGTTTTTGTTTCCTATACATCAAAAAGAACGAGGTTTTCCCTATGTCCTTAATGACCATGATCATCAAGATGAGCGAAGGCCTGAGCAAGACCTGCGCGATCTTCTTCCTGACACTGCTGTTCTCCCTCCCGCTGGGCATGATTGTGGCGCTGCTTCGCATGAGCAAGGTCAAGATCGTCTCGGCGATCACGCGCTTTATCATCACGGTGCTGCGCGGCACGCCTCTGATGCTGCAGCTGCTGGCGGTGACCTACGGGCCGTACTACCTTTTCGGAACGAATGTGGCACGGAACAAGCTGATCCCGGTGGTGATTGCCTTCTCCATCAATTACGCGGCGTATTTTGCCGAGATCTATCGCGGAGGCATCGAGTCCATACCCGTGGGACAGTATGAGGCCGCCGAGGTCCTGGGCTATACAAAGATTCAGACCTTTATGCGGATTATCCTTCCGCAGGTGATCAAACGCATTATGCCCAGCGTAACCAACGAGGTCGTGACGCTGGTCAAGGACACCTCAATGGCCTTTACGGTCTCTTATCAGGAGATGTTCACCATCGGCAAGCAGATCGCAAACTCCCAGACCAGTTTCGTGCCGTTTCTGGTGGCAGGTGCGTTCTACTACATCTTCAACGTGCTCGTCGACTGGTTCATGGGACGGATCGAGAAGAGACTGGACTACTATCGTTGAGAGGAAAGGGAAGATATGGCAGAGAATAAGAACATCAAAGCGGAAACGGCAAATGCTTCCAGCATCCTCGAAATCCGCAATCTTCAGAAGGCCTTCGGCGACCATGCCGTGCTGAAGAATATCTCCCTCTCGGTGGAGCGCGGCAACGTCATCTCCATCATCGGCCCCTCCGGATCCGGAAAGTCGACCCTGCTGCGCTGCGCGTCCTTCCTGGAGACGGCAGACGGCGGCGACATCCTCTATGACGGACAGTATGCAATGCACGACGGGACCTATGCCTCCAAGGCGGAACTGAACCGCTGCCGGACGCGCTTCGGCCTGGTGTTTCAGAACTTCAACCTGTTCCCGCATTACTCCGTCCTGCGCAACGTCGCCGAACCGTCCATCATTCACGGGGAGAACAAGGAAACGGCGCGGGAGCGCGCCATGGAGCTGCTGAAGAAAATGGGCCTGGACGGAAAAGAGAATGCCTATCCCTTCCAGCTCTCCGG
>JAGAFT010000008.1 GCA_017627975.1 Oscillospiraceae bacterium | reverse complement strand
ATAATTAAATTGTGAGTAATTAAATAACATTGCGATAAGGAGGATGCACAATGAACGTATATGATTTCACCGTGAAAACACGCAAAGGCGAAGAGGTCCCCCTCGCCAATTACAAAGGCAAGACCCTGCTGATCGTCAACACCGCCACCGGCTGCGGCTTCACCCCACAGTATAAGGAACTGCAGGAGATCTATGACGCCCATAAGGACGACGGACTGGAGATCCTGGACTTCCCCTGCAACCAGTTTGCCGACCAGGCCCCCGGCACCGACGAGGAGATCCACACCTTCTGCACCGGCCGCTTCGGCATCACCTTCCCTCAGTTTGCCAAGTGCGACGTCAATGGAGAAAACGCGATCCCCCTCTACAAGTACCTGACCGAGAACACCAGCTTTGAGGGCTTCAACGGCCCCATGGGCATGGTCCTGTCCGGCGTGGTCAAGAAGATGGACAAGGATTACAAGAACAACGGCAACATCAAGTGGAACTTCACCAAGTTCCTTATCGACAAGGAAGGCAACATCGTCGAACGCATGGAGCCCACCCTGTCCATGGACAAGGTCAAGGCCGAAGTGGAAAAGGTCCTCTGATCTCTCCGAACCGAAACGCCCCGGGAACACGGTTCCCGGGGCGTTTCGTTATATCACATATTTCTGCGCGAAGTGCTCATACAGTGTGTCAAAGTCATGGGAGTGCAGTTCCTTCAGGTTGATCACATAGTCATGGGTATCGTATGCGTCGGCCTGCAGCTCGATCATGGCGATGGCCAGGTTGGAACAGTGGTCCGCCACGCGCTCGAAGTTTGTGAGGATATCGTTGAACACGAAGCCCTGGCTCAGGGAACAGACGCCGGCTTTCAGCCGGTCCACATGGCGCATCTTCATCTCGTCGCAGAGAACATCGATCCGCTCCTCCAGCGGTTCCACCCGATAGGCCTGCTGTATGTCCTCCTGGACAAAGCAGGTAACGGCCAGATCCAGGATCTCGGTCAGCGCGTCGGTGAGCACCCGCAGTTCCTGCGCGGCCGACTCGGAGAATACCACCTTCTTCTCATGGACCTCCCGGGCCGTCTCCGCCAAGTTCATGGCGTGATCGCCGATCCGCTCAAAATCGCTGATGGTGTGCAGATACTTGGACACGCTTTCGTTTTGCTTTTCGTTCAGCTCATGGGTGTTGAGCTTGACCAGATAGGTCCCGATCTTATCCTCGTAGCGGTCGATCAGATCCTCCGTCTGCTCCACCCGGCGCATCCCCTCCTCACTGAAGGCGGAAAACAGCCCCAGGGAGCGCATCAGGTTCTCCCGGGCCGTCCGGGCCATGGAGTTGACCGTCAGTCGGCTCTGCTCAACCGCAAGAGCCGGATGCTGCAGGAAGCGCTCGTCCAGCCGATCCAGGTCGCCGGCAGCGCTCTTTTCATCCTCGCTCTCGGGGATCAAAATGGAGAGGGCACGGATCATCGGCTTCATAAAGGGTACCAGGAGCAGAGCCGTCGCCGCACGAAACAGGGTGTTGATGGCGGCCACGCTGACGGTATTGACGATTTTTCCGTCCAGGCCAAAGTTCAGAAACCCGTCCAGGATATAGTACAGAAACCCGAGGACTGCAGCACCGATCAATTCGATCAGCAGATAGGAATAGGCCGCCCGTCTGCCGTCCGCTTTGGCCCCCAGGGCCGAAAACAGGACCGGGACCGACGAGCCGATGGCAATGCCCAGGATCAGGGGAAAGGCGGTGGCAAAGGTCACCGCGCCAGTCATGGAGAGGGCTTGCAGGATACCTACCGCCGCGGAAGCACTCTGCAGGATCGCCGTGAACAGCGCGCCGAAAGCGATGCCCAGCAGCGGATGGGAGAAGGCCGTCAGCATCTGCAAAAAGCTGGGACTCTCCCGCAGGGGGGAGACCGCCGTGCTCATATTCTGCATGCCAAACATCAAAACCGCAAAGCCCAACAGGATGTCCCCCACATGGCGGTGCGTCTGCTTTTTGGAAAACATCCGCAGCAGGATACCCACCACCGCCACCGCGGCAGAGAGCGTGGCCGTAGACAGCAGGGAGACCCAGCCGGCTCCCTCCAGGCTGGACAAACTGATGATCCAGCCGGTAATGCTGGTGCCGATCAGTGCCCCATGGATCACAGAAATCGCCTGGCTCAGCTTCATCATGCCGGAGTTCACAAAGCCGACCACCATCACCGAGGTCGCCGAGGAGGACTGAATCACCGCGGTGACAACGGTGCCCAGAAGCACACCGCGCAGCGGCGTTCCGGAGAGCCGGTACAGCACCAGTTCCAGGCGGTTGCCCGCCACACGCTTCAAGCCGTCCCCCATCAGGGACATGCCAAACAGAAAAAGGGCGACACCGCCCAGCAAAGAAATCACATTGCCTGCGTTCAGAAGATCAACTCCTGTCCCAAATTACTCCTTTTATATCATATCATACCCCTTCCCGTCCGGCAATTGGAGAAGCCGCCAAGAAAAAGTCAAACGCTCTATCGTATTATGAGCAGATTGCGGCATGCTTTTGGAGCTGGACCCCGCCGCAGATGACGCTCTCTCCAAGTTTTTCTTGACGAATCCGCCCGGTCCGTCTACAAGTCCCCCGAGAGGAGCTGGTAAGCCGATGGACATTCCGATTCTATATCAGGATCAGGCGCTGATCGTCTGTCTGAAACCCGCCGGGCTCTCCTCCGAGGGAGACGGGATGCCCGTCCGGCTGCGGCAGCAGTGCGGCGGGGACATCTACTGTGTGCACCGGCTGGATCTGCCCGT
>JAGAFT010000085.1 GCA_017627975.1 Oscillospiraceae bacterium | reverse complement strand
TGCTGCTTCTCTTTCTGGTTCCAGGCTTCTCAATCCACCCACCCGGCTTCAAAAAGACATCCTGGCTGCACTCGGTCTTCCCCAGGATTGCTTCTCCTCCATGCTTGTATAGTATACTTCCTTGTTTAGTTTAGGTTCGGAAAAGCGAAGCTCATTTTTCTTTCACCCTAATTTTCGCCCTAATTGGGTTTGTGCCCGGTCATTATAGCAGATTTCAACCTATCTGAAAAGGTTTTTTCATATGTTATACAAAGCCTCCACCCTAATTACCTCAGAGTGGAGGTTATTTCACGATTTACGGTTTTGCGGTAGCATGAACGTATTACAAGCTTCAAACACACCACGTCCTGCTTCTTTTCCTGTGCTTCATTAACGTGTTGTCTTTGTTTGCACCATAGCCGTTCATCCTTGATCCGAAGATCTCCATTGTATCTGACATGGATGAAGTATTGCTTTGTGTGATGTTCTGAGTATCAGAAATATTGAAATGTGTGATTTCTACAATGGCCAGCATATTGAAATGTGTATATTTCTGCGCGTTGATTCTGCTGAAATGTGCGGAGGCGCGCTATGTTATATTGGAAGATCCAGCCGTATATCGAAAGCTGCTTGAAGTCAGACTCCAACAAAGCCCTGATTATCGACGGCGCGCGGCAGATCGGCAAAACCTTTATCATCCGTCACGTCGGAAAGCAGCTTTTTGAAAACTATAACGAGCTGAACTTCGCGGAGGATCAGAATGTCCCCCGGTGTTCGAGTCTGTCCGCACGGTCAAGGATTTTTATTTCCAGGTCAGCACCATCGCCGGCGAAAAAATGGGCGAGAAGAAAAACACACTGATCTTCCTCGATGAGATCCAGGCCTATCCCCACCTGCCCACCATGCTCAACATCCTGAAGTAGGATGACAGGTGCAGCTCCCGTGAAGAAACAGAATCAGGCGACCAAAAGGCCGCCTGAAGTACTGTTACACCGGTGTCAGCAGATGTGCCCGCTTTCCAGAATCCCGCAGGCATAGACGGCACCACCGAGAACGCTCTTTTCCGGTTCGTCCTCCGTGAAAATCAGGTTCAACTCCCTGCAGGGGAGCGGTTTGCGGACATGTTTAATGATCTGCGCTTCAAGGACAGAGCGGGGAAAGTCCGACATGTTCAATACGCCGCCGCCGAGCAGAATATAGTCGGGATCGAGAATGTTGACTTCCGTAGCCACAGAGACCGCCATACCGTCAATCACATCCAGGAGGGACCGGTCGTGGCGGTGGCGGGTGAAGAGCTCTCCGACGGGAGTATCGGGGTACAGCTCTTCCTGCAATCGGACAAGGGCCTTGCCCCCGGCAAAGGCTTCCATACAGCCCTCGTTTCCGCAGCCGCAAGGGATGCCGCAGCCGGGAACGGGGATATGACCAAGCTCTCCGGCGGTTCCGTGCCTCCCGGTCAGCGGTTTTCCGTCCAGCAGAATCGCATTGCCAATCCCGGTTCCGAAATAAATGCCGCAGATCATTCCTTCCTTCGGAAGCCGATACTTTTCCACATCGTAAAGCAGGGAAAACGTTACATCCCGCTCGGCAAAAACAGGCACGGAGAATTCCTTTTGAAGGTAGTCACATACCGGCAGGTTTTCCATAAACGGGATGTTCGGAGCCTGGACAACAACCCGTCGGGACCGGTCAAGCGTTGCCGGAAAGCCGATCGCAATGGCATCGACGGACAGGCCTGTAGAAAAAGAGCGCAGGAAATCGGCCAGATCGGAAAGAACATTGCCGGAGCGAATCACAGAAGCGGTCGGAAGCTTCTCAAATTTCAGGACGGTACCACCTTGATCAATCGCGCCGATGCGCAGATGCGTACCGCCGATATCCAGACTGAGTACAATCACAACGGTTCACCTCCCATTTTACGCAACCATTATACCATAAACAAAGAGCCAAGGCGACCCTTTTGGGCAACCTTGACTCCTTGCTTTTCGGACTTGTTTTTCGACAGACTCTTTGTATTGTATCAAACGGTGCGCTTATGCCGCGGAGGCCAGCTCCAGAGCGGCGGCATAATCCGCGGCGCTGAGACCGGCGATCCGGCCAAAGACCACGAAGTCGCAGACCGCGTTTCCGCCGATGCGGTTGCCGCCGTGGACGCCGCCGGTGGTCTCGCCGGCTGCAAAGAGGCCGGGAATGACGCTGCCGTCGGTGCTGATGACTTCGGCATCCGTGTCAATCTTGATGCCGCCCATGGTGTGGTGGATGCCGGGGGCAATCTGGATTGCATAGAAGGGAGCGGTGGAGAGGTCGTCATCCATGCCGTTGTTGCGGCCGAATTCCTCATCAACGCCGGACGCAACCGCTTTGTTCCAGACATCCATGGTCTCGACAAAGTTCTGGACGGCATCGCCTTCAAGGCCCATGTTCACGGCCAGCTCCTCATAGCTTGCGCCCTGGGCCGCCATGCCCTTATTGATGTATTCCTGGGCGGACTTGTTATGATCCACCAGGTTCTGGTCAAAGATGATGTAGGCGTAACCGCCGGTCTGCTGCAGCTCGGCTGCGGAGACGGCGTCACGGGTAGAGAGGTCGTTGCAGAAACGTTTCCCTTCCTGGTTGACGAGGATGGCGCCGAGGCTGCGCATCTTTTCCGAGACCAGCATGCTGGTCGCCTGATACACGGTGGGGTGAAGCTGGATCTGGTCCATGTCGACCGTCGCGGCGCCCACCGCCTCGGCCATCATGATACCGTCGCCGGTGGCGCCGGGATGGTTGGTGGTAACGGCGTTGGCGAGACTGGGATTGAAGCTGCACATCAGATCAAAGTTCGACCCGAAACCGCCGGTGGCGAGGATCACGGCCTTGGCGTTGACCGTGTAGTCATGTGCGCTGTCCTCGGCCTTGACACCGACAGCCGCGCCATCCTGCATCAGAATCTCGGTGGCGGTGGTATTCAGCATGATCTCGATGCCCTGCTTCTCGGCCTCTTCGCTGAGCTTGGCGACGAGGTAGCTTCCGACCGGGCTTCCGTCCTCGGGGGAATGCAGATACTTATGGGTGGTACCGCCGGTGGCGGCAACCTTGGGTAGCGGCGCGCCGATGGATTCCAGCCACTCCACGGCTTCGGCGCTGTTCTCCGCCAGGGTGGTGACCAGGGCACGGTCATTGAGCTGGTGGCCGCCGTTCATGGTGTCCTCGATGAACTCCTCTACGCCGCTGTCGGTGATCCCGGCGGCTTCCTGGAACTTGGTATCGGCACAGTTCATGCCGCCGGAGGCCTTCAGGCTGTTGCCGCCGACCATGGGCATCTTCTCAAGGACGAGGACCTTCGCCCCTTCCTGGGTGGCGCGAACGGCCGCCGTCAGACCGGCACCGCCGGCCCCGACGACCACAACGTCACAGTCGAGGGTCACGGGTGTTTTCTCCGCCGGGGCGGCCGCTTCGTGGGCAACTTCAAAGGGGGCGGGGTCAATGCCGGCGGATGTAAGGGCCTCGGTGATGGCGGTCTTAATGGCCGTGCTGGTCACGGTCGCACCGGAAATGCCGTCAACGGCGATGCTGTTGGCCGCGACAATCGCGTCCGGGAGCTTTTCCACGGCAACCGAACCGATGCCCGGCGTTTCGTTCTGCTCCAGAACGGTGACCGAATAGATCGTGTTCGCGTCGGCCTCGATCTCCACAACAACATTGCCGTCAATGCCCTGTCCGACACCGGTGGCCGTCACTCTGCCGTCATCGGCGGAGACAGAAACCGCGCCCAGGGCGAAGACCATAACAAACGCAAGGATCAGCGCAAGATACTTCTTCATGGGTTTTCCTCCATCTCTTTTTTCAGGTATTTTCCCTGATTTCGCCGATAGTTTATCAAAGAACAAAAAGGAATGGAAATTCATACTTTTCATTTTAACTATTCCCTGATAGAATACTATGGAACCCGATGAAGAAATGCAGAGATGAGCGGAGATGAGCCAATGGATTTTCGCAGCCTGAACTATGTGATGGCCATTGCCAAGCACCAGAACATCACCAAGGCCGCAGAGGCCCTTTATGTGGGACAGCCTACACTCAGCAAGTTCCTGATGACCCTGGAGCAGGAGCTGGGAGTGAAGCTGTTCCGAAGACTCGGAAACAAGTACATGCTTACCTATGCCGGGGAGCGCTATGTGGAAAAGGCGGCCCAAATCCTCAGCCTCAAGAGCGATCTGGACGCGGAGATGGCGGATATCCTCAAACGGGATGTGGGCGTCTTGAACGTGGCGTTTGCCAATATGCGCTGCTCCTATATGCTGCCGGCCACGCTGCCGGCCTTTCGCGCCCGGCATCCCAATGTCAAGGTCAACGTCTTCGAGGGGACCTCGGACCAGAACGACCGCCGCCTGCTGGAAGGGCAGGTCGACGTGGCATTCTATACCCATCCCGGGGAGGAAAACCCGTTGATTGAATATCACCCGCTTGCCTCGGAAGAACTGCTGATCTGCACCTGTCAGGACCATCCCCTCGCAGAGAAAGCGCTTCCGAACGGGCACAGCCCCTATCCAAGGCTGGAGCTGAAGATGCTGAAAGACGAACTGGTCATTCTGATGCGCCCGGAGCAGCGTACCCGCCAGATCATTGACACCATCCTGCACGAAAAGCGGATCCATTTTGACAACATCCTGTACACCTCGAACATTCAGGCCATCATGGGGCTGGTCAGCAGCGGCTACGGGGTTTCCTTTGTTTTTGATTCCCATCTGAGGCACCGTATTGACGAAAATCCCATCGACTGTTACAGTTTCGGGAATCCCTGTACCCGCTACGACTTCGTTGCGGCGACGCGAAAGCGCAGCTATCTGCCGCGCTACGTGGAAGATTTTATTGAAATCGTGCGGCAGGCCGTGTGAGTAAAAAAAAGAAAAGGCGGCGGGGAATACCCGCCGCCTTGGTGTTGTGCGCCCGGCGAGCGCACGTTCTAAAGGGTGAAAGTCCCGAGACCGCCCGGCAGCGGGAAGGTCACAGCCAAAGCCAAGGGTGTCCGTTGTGAAGCGGAATCTGAAGGAAGGCAGCGGCAAAACTCTGGCCCGACGAATAGAAATCATGTCAGGCCGCAAGCGAGGGTAAGACTGCAACACAAGCCAAAGCCCAATAGCTGCACGGAATCGCTTGCGGTAAACATGGCGGGCATAAGGGGGAAAGAATGTGTGAATACCCGGGGAGGTCTCACAGGTGGAACGGGCGGGTGAATACCGTTATCCCGGTGACAGCAATGAGCGGTTGGGAGCCGAGCCATAGTAACAACGAACTGTGAGAAGTCAGCAGAGGCCATAGTACCTCAAAAAAAAATGAGGAAAGGGCCGAACAATCGTAAGTCCGAAGAGACGGAGGAAGGAGGTCAGTATGAAGAAAGCAGAACACCCTGGAAACGGGGGCTGCCCGCAAAGGGATAGTGCGGAACATGAAGAGTATGCGGGAGCGCGGAGTATTGACAGACGGGAAACCGAGGAAACGGACGGTGCAGACTTGCTTGAACGTGTTCTGAGCAGAGAGAATCTGAACAGGGCATACAAGCGGGTAAAAGCCAACAAGGGAGCACCCGGTATCGACGAAATGACGGTGGAGGATGCCCTGCCTTGGCTGAGGGAACACAGGGAGGAACTTCTAGACCAAATCCAAAGCGGAAAATATAAGCCGCAACCTGTACGGCGGAAGGAAATCCCGAAACC
>JAGAFT010000007.1 GCA_017627975.1 Oscillospiraceae bacterium | reverse complement strand
GCCACATGGGCGATGTCGAATTCCTTCGCCACGCTGTCCGCCTGGCTGGCGCCGAAGATCTCATGCTTCTTTCCGCAGTCCGGGCAGGTGAAGTAGCTCATGTTCTCCACGAGGCCGAGTACCGGCACGTTCATCATCTCCGCCATTCTCACGGCCTTCGCCACGATCATGCCGACCAGATCCTGGGGTGTCGTCACGATGACGATGCCGTCAATGGGCAGGGACTGGAAAACCGTCAGCGGCACATCGCCGGTTCCGGGAGGCATATCCACGAACATATAGTCCACATCTCTCCACAGCACGTCGGTCCAGAACTGTGTCACCGCGCCCGCGATGACCGGTCCGCGCCATACCACGGGCTCCGTCTCGTTCTCGAGGATCAGGTTGATGGACATCACTTGCAGACCGGTCTGTGTGGTCACGGGGATCAGATACTGCTCGGTGCCGGTTGCGTGTTCATGGATGCCGAAGGACTTCGGAATCGATGGGCCCGTGATGTCCGCGTCCAGCACGGCGCAGCTGTGGCCGCGGCGCTGCATCTCGGAAGCGAGAAGACTCGTGACGAGGCTCTTGCCGACGCCGCCCTTGCCGCTCACCACGGCAATGACCTTTTTGACGCTGGAATAGGGGTTCAGTTCTTTGAGAAAACTCTCCGGCTTGCGCTCGGAACAGTTGGAACTGCAGCTGGAGCAATCATGATTGCATTCTGCCATTTTGTTGTATCATCCTTTCGTGGTTTTGTTCTAACCTGATCATTATAGCAGAATTCCCGTTTTCGTCAATCACCCCTTGCCGCCGAAAGACAAAATCCCCGTCCAGTACACAGCCGAGCGGGGATTCTGCTTATATCCTTATATTTATAATGATGAATGATGCTGTGTTCTCTTCAGCTTCCATCATAGACCACCTGGGCTTCATCGCTGTAGAACAGGGACAGATACTCCTCCAGCGTGATCCCCAGAGAATGGATGCTCTCCGCGATTCCTTCCCCGACATAGCGGTAGTGCCAGGGATGCCATCCGAAGCCGGTGATGTCTTCGGTGTCCGGGGGATAGCGCTGGATAAACCCGTATTTCCAGGCATTTTCCTCCAGCCACTGCGCTGTCGGGGTCTCTGCCTGTCTCGCATCCGTCGCGCGGTATCCCTCATCCACGATGTCCACCGCAAGCCCAAGCTCGTGCTCGCTGCGGCCGGCGGCGGCAATCAGCTTCGAGGTTTCCGCTTCCGCCTCTTCCGGGCTTCGGCCCTCATCCACCAGCTGCTGAAAACGCTCGTCGTGCAGCACCAGCTGTTCGTCCACGCTGCGGTAAGCCGCGGCAAGCACCGGGTTTCTCCCGGCCGCCCGGCAGTCTGCAAGCATGCGCCGCAGCGGCTCGGCACAGCTCCGGTCCACCCGCATGCCGTTTTCCGCCTCCACGAGCCGCGCGGAAAAGCCGGTCTCCGAAACCGGGTTCCACGGATTCACCAGGGTGATCAGGCGGGTGCGCGTGCCATAGGAGCGCCAGGAATAAAACCGGATTCCGGCAAACACCATCAGCGCCGCCACCACGATAATCGCCGCGACACGCACATAGGGG
This sequence comes from Oscillospiraceae bacterium, assembly GCA_017627975.1. The sequence goes on along the minus strand of JAGAFT010000007.1, from coordinate 7,462 downwards.
CTGAGTTTTTTGCTCAGATACGAAACCGGCATCCGTTTCCCTTCTCTCTTCTTTCCGCAGTTTTCGCCCGCAGTCTGCGAGCCTTCTCCGGTTCTGCGCCCCTCGCTGCAGTGGCCGCTTCCTCGGAATATTTCGTTCATCTTATCATATTATTGTGAAAATTGCTTGAAATTCACCGATCTTTTATGGAATTTTAAGATTTACTCAGAAGGACTCTTCCATCTTTTCGCACTTTGTGCTATACTGGACCAATCTTAACACTTTCTTAGCGCTGTTATTCTCATTTTTTATGTTGCTTTAATGCTTCATCTCTCGGTCCGTCAATACTACCAGTCAATGTGAGGCTCTGATACCATGAAGAAAAAACTCAAGCAGGTCCTGATCGGGACTCCCCTTGCCGATTCCGAACTCGGAAACGAGAAGTTCAACGTTCTCTGGGGCATTCCCGTATTCGCCAGTGACGCAATCTCCTCGGTGAGCTATGCCGGGGAAGAGATCCTTCTGGTTCTGATCCCGGTGCTCGGGATGCTGTCCTATCATTATTTTCTGCCCATTGTCGCCGCCATCATCGGTCTGCTGCTGATTCTCGTTTTCTGCTACCGCCAGACCATTGATGCCTACCCCCAGGGCGGCGGCGCCTATATCGTCGCGCATGAAAACCTCGGCCAGACGCCCGGTCTGGTGGCCGGCGGCGCGCTGATCATCGGCTATATTCTCACCGTGGCGGTCAGTGCCTGCGCCGGTGCGGCGGCGATCACCTCCGCTTTCCCCGGTCTTCTGCGCTACAAGGCGTTTCTTGCCTTCCTGATCATCTGCCTTCTGACCTGGGGAAATCTCCGCGGCCTGCGGGAGTCCGCCGTGATGTTCGGCGTTCCCACCTATATCTTCATCCTGACGATGATCGCCCTGATTGTCACGGGTCTCATCCGCTACTCCCTCGGCCTCTATACGCCGGCGGAGCAGACCGTGGTCGCACAGCAGACCGGTGAGATGCTGATCTTTGTGCTGCTGCGCGCCTTTGCCTCCGGCTGTACCGCGCTGACCGGTGTGGAAGCGGTCTCCAACGGCGTGCCGAACTTCAAGGATCCCGCTCAGAAGCACGCCAAGATGGTCCTGTACGCCATGGCCGGCTTTGTCGCGCTGGTCTTCTTCGGGGTCAGCGCCCTCATAAATCTCTATCAGATCCGGCCCAATGAAGAAGCCACCGCCGTGAGCCAGCTCGCCGGGGCGGTCTTCGGTCAGGGCAGCGCCATGTACTTTGTCGTGCAGATCATGACGGTCGTGATTCTGGGCCTTGCCGCTAACACCGCTTATGCCGGCATGCCGCTTCTGATGGCGCTGATGGCCGAGGACGGCTTTCTGCCCCGTCAGCTGGTTGCCCGCGGAACCCGCCTGAACTATTCCAACGGCATTCTCCTGCTCTTCTTCTCCGCGTCCATCCTGGTCTTCGCCTTTAACGGCGACCAGCATCTTCTGCTCCCGCTTTACGCCAGCGGCGTGTTTATCTCCTTCCTGCTCAGCCAGTACGGCATGCTGGTCCACTGGGTGAAGGAAAAAAGCCCCGGCTGGCAGTTCAAGTCCGTCATCAACGGTCTCGGCACCGTTGTCACCGGCATCACCCTCGTCGTCATCGTCATCATGAAGTTCCTCAGCGGTGCCTGGGTCACGCTGCTCTGCATCGTCGGCCTCGTCTTTATGATGCGCGCCATCAAGAAGCACTATGACGCCGTCTCCGCCGATCTGCGGATTGAGAGCGTCGAGGCCGCAAAGGACGTGATCCGCAACGTCGCCCCCGGCAAGGTCATTCTCCCGGTCCAGTCCCTGAACCGTTCCTTCCTGAAGACACTGGACTGCGCGCTCAGCTGCGGCTTCCAGAACATTGAGCTCTATCACATCTCGGACAATGAAGAACGGGCTCAGGCGCTGAAGGCCCAGATCGAACAGCTCGGCATCCGCGCTGACTTCCGCTATGAGATCACCCCCTATCGCAACATGAATGAGGTTCTTCTCCGTCATATCGAACAGGAGGCCGAGCATCTTGGATCTCACCGCAGCCTGATCGTCATGATGGGCATGCTGGTTGTAACCAATCCCGCGGAAAAGCCCCTGCACAACCAGACGACCCAGCGCCTCATGCGTAAGCTTGAGACCTACCGCAATGTCTCCGTCTTTACGGTGCCGTACCTGATCTGATCCCGCTTCCCTGCCATCCGGCGCAGGTCCTTTGCCCCGGGGCGGATCTCGTACGAACCGCTCCGGCAAGATGAAACACCAGGCCAAAACAATCGGCGCCCATTCGGGCGCCGGTTTTGTTTTCCTTTTCCGTTTCTTCGTTACGGATTCTGCTTTTGCTCCGTTTCCCGGGGACTATTCCCCGTCTTCGTAGTCATAGTCCTTTGCCACGCAGGTGCGATAGATCAGCCTCACCGTCAGGTACAGCAGTAAAAGCGATCCTCCCTGCCAGAGATAGCAGCGGACATACTGGGCCGTGCGCTGCACCTTGTATTCGCCGAAGTAGCCCGCTCCCACAAAACAGGCCAGGAAGACCAGCATCGCCAGGAAATGATACCAGCTCCATCCGTTGGTTTTAACGGAGATTCGCATATACCGGATAAAGTACAGCAGGAAGCACACCGCCGTAAAGATCTGCGTAATGGAGATAAACGACGCGTAGGGATTCAGCCTTTTGATCAGGAAGAAGTGCATCAGCGCAGAGTCATACCGCGTCGAGTCCGCGATGAACTCCACCACCCCCAGCAGGATCAGAAACAGCCACATCACGTTCCCCTCGTTGCGCCAGCCGTCCCGGAGGGGCTCCGAGCGGTGGCGGAAGAAGAATCCGCAGAGAATCACCGTGATCACCAGCAGTGCAAGAAACTCCAGGAAAAAGGTTGCGAGCCGGTATTCCACGTTTCCCGCCGCGTCGGTCCAGGAGATGGCGAAGGGAAGCTGCTGATAAACCTTGTCCGTGATGACGATTCTTCCGCGGCAGTTGGTGTTGAACAGCGAGCTCAGGCGGATCAGGGCCAGACACAGTGCCAGTCCCGGCGCCGCCGCGCTCAGCAGCTCTCCGGCCGTCGGGGTCAGGCGGATCAGCTTCACAAGCAATGCCGCAAACACCGCGCCCAGAATGATCCCCTGTACACAGTATCCGCCGGTGCTGTAATCCGTCATTGCCTCCAGCAGTGAACCGTACTGTTCAATGTGGCTGTACCAGTGGATCAGCCGGGCCAGCAGCACGCTCAGCACGGTGGCAATCGGGAACCAGACCCAGACCGCGGTATTGTGGCGGTGGTCCATCGGATACAGCGCCAGTGTCAGGCAGAGCCCTGCGGCGATGCCGAGGCAGATGATGATAGCGCTCCAGTAGATCGTCAGGCTGCCCGTGAAAACAGCTATTTCATTCATGGCGTTCCTCCCGATTCCGGAATGGCGGTGGCGAAGTACATGATGTCGCTGACTTCCCGTTCTCCGCCGAAGTCGATGTAGTTGAACGGGGCTCCGCGCCACACGATCTCGCTGGTCTGGCCGCCGTCCAGGCAGTAAGCCTGCTGCAGTCCGCGCTCATACATCCGCTCGCCGAAGGTGTTGACCGTCCAGCGGGCTTCTCTCTGCGCGGAATGGTTCAGAGACATGTAGAAATAATGCAGGTGGTCCTTCTGACCGATGCCCGCGCGGGAATAGCCGCGGTCGATCTCGCCGGCCGGGTACCAGTCGCAGGGGGTGAGGGCACCGTTTTCCACCAGGATGGGTCCGAAGGCGATGGAGAAGAGGATGTGGTTCTCCTCAATAAAGGCCCGCATCTGATCCGGCGTCGCTTCCTGCAGCCGGTGCCAGAAGATGAAGTCGCCCTCCTCGGTGACAAACATCGTGTCCGTGCAGTTGTATTTCTTGTACATGCCGGTATAGGTGTCTTCCGAGAAGCGATACAGCTCCCGGTCATACACCACGATGCCGAAGTCGCGGAACATGTAGAAGTCCGCGTTCATGGCTACGACGGAATTGACGCTGGCCGCAATTGACGTGGCAAAGAGCTTTCTCGGCGAGCCGAAGGTGTCGTCCACCAGTTTGCGGCGGAACTGGCTCGCGTCGGCCACCTTGACCTCGCAGCAGGTGACGGTGTTGCCGTCAATGAGTTCCTTCCAGATGATTGTCAGGATCGTCTCGTCATAATAGTACTGGATGTTCGTGTTCGGTTCAAAGTTCAGGTTCGGATTGAAAATCACGTCCTGCCCTTCCAGCAGGCCGGAATCTCTCGCCAGCTGGATCACATCCATCACGGTTGCCGCGTTCTCCGGTGTGACGCTGCCAAAGCCGGACTCCTGAGGCCTCGGCGCCACGGTCTCACCCTCGGGGATGGTATAGTGCTTCGGGATGTAGGCAATGTCGCTCAGGGCGTTGGCCTTGGCGTTGTTGAGTCCGGTGTCCAGCCGCGAGACCAGATTGGTGTTGCCGAGGCTTCGGGATGATTCCGTCGTCTTGCTGGTATCCGGGTGCACGTTCTGCAGGGTCCAGGCCAGCACGCCGAGGGAAATCACCATGAAGATCAGGCTCAGCATCCCGAACCCGAGCTTTTTGCCAAAGCTCTCTTTCTTCGGTTTTTTCCTCCGTTTTTTCTTCGGCTCCTCGGCTTCCTCGTCCTGTGCCGCGGCTTCCCGCCGGTTTCCGTTCTCCCGGCGCACGCGCCGATTCTCGGTTTGTTCCGGCTTCGGCGCTCTGAACACCCTTGTCAGCTGCGCATCGGGATCCTCCGCGCTTTCTTCGGGCGGTTCCGCATCGTCGCTGCGGGCGGTTTCCGCTTCATTCTCTTCCTCCGGCGCGTTTTCTTCCGCATAGGGAAGTCCGGCCGCCGGCTCCGTATATTCTTCTTCCTTCAGGATGTCCTCTTCCTCAGGCAGAGCCGTCTCTATGTTATCTTCTGCGTATTCCGCCAGAATCTCTTCCAGGTCGTATTCTCTCATACAGCTTCGGCTCCTCCTTCCCTCAGTTCTCTCCGCCGATCAGGGCGGTCATCAGATTACGGTCCGTGACAATTTTCCACGTACCGTCCATGTACTTCAGCTGGATCAGCAGCTGCGTATCCGAGCAGAGCGCGTCTGTGTTCTGAAGCGCCCGGTTCAGCGCCTCTCTGTAGATCGCGTCCGTGAAGCTGGTCAGGTAGCCCCCGTTTCCGTCGTAGACCTCGGACGCGGGCATGGCCGTCACCATTTCCTCCAGGATTCCGTTCACCTGCTGCTGTACGGCGTTTTCCGTCATCCGCAGATTCAGCGCCCGCAGGACGACCCGCTGGCTGGCCTCCAGGCCGGTAACGGTGCTGCCCCCGCTGAGGGTGTAGCTGTAGCTGCCGCGAAGCGCGTCATACATTGCCTTCGCTTCCGCGCTCTCCGGCTCGTTCTCCAGGCCGAGGCTGGCATAGTCGCTCAGGCAGGCATAGGCCTCCGGATAGTTTCGGGCCTGAACGCTGTCAAAGAACCTGGTAACCGTTTCCACGGGGTCTGCGTCGGGCCGGTTATAGATGCTGCCGTACATCATGGCAAAAAAGCATGCAAATCCCGCCATACCGGCAAACAGAACAGCCAGGATCAGCCAGAACAGCCGAAATCTTTCTCTCAAGCCGCTCCCTCCTTATTCATCCAGCTTCAGCACCGCAAGGAAGGCCTCGGTCGGGATCTGTACGGTTCCGAGCTGGCGCATCTTCTTTTTGCCTTCCTTCTGCTTTTCCAGAAGCTTCTTCTTTCGTGTGATATCGCCGCCGTAGCACTTGGCCAGGACGTCCTTGCGCAGGGCCTTGACGGTCTCGCGGGCAATGATCTTTCCGCCGATCGCCGCCTGGATCGGAACCTCGAACAGCTGGCGGGGAATGTTCTCCTTCAGCTTCTCACAGAGTTTCCGGGCGCGGGGATAGGCCTTCTCGCGATGCGCGATGAAGCTGAGCGCATCCACCTGGTCCCCGTTCAAGAGCATATCCACCTTCACGAGGTCGGACTGCTTGTACTCGGAAAATTCATAGTCCAGCGAGGCATAGCCCTTGGTCCGCGCCTTCAGGGTGTCAAAGAAGTCATAAATGATCTCGTTGAGCGGCATCTCGTAGTGCAGCTCCACCAGACGGGTGTCGAGATACTGCATGTTCTTATACTCGCCGCGGCGGTCCTGGCATAGGGGCATGATGTTCCCGACAAACTCGTTCGGCGTGATGATGGAGACCTTGACATAGGGCTCATAAGACTCTGCAATCGACGCCGTCTCCGGGTAGTTGTGGGGGTTATCCACCATGACGGTGCTTCCGTCGGTCTTGATGACCTTATAGATGACCGAGGGCAGGGTAGTCACAAGCTCCAGATTAAACTCGCGTTCCAGCCGCTCCTGAATGATCTCCATGTGCAGCATCCCGAGGAAGCCGCAGCGGAATCCGAAGCCCAGGGCCACGGAGCTCTCCGGCTCATAGGAGAGCGAGGCGTCGTTGAGCTTCAGCTTCTCCAGCGCGTCGCGCAGGTCCGGGTACTTCGACCCGTCTTCGGTGTAGATGCCGCAGTAGACCATCGGCCGTGCCGGGCGATAGCCGGGCAGCGGTTCCGCCGTCGGGCGCAGGGCCTCGGTGACGGTGTCGCCCACACGGGTGTCCGCCACGTTCTTGATGCTGGCCGTGAAATAGCCGACATCGCCCGCCTTGAGCTCCTCGCAGGGCTCCAGCGCCATTGGCCGGAGATATCCCACCTCCAGAAGCTTGTATCGGGCTCCGGTGGACATGAGCAGCACTTCGGTGTCCTTCGCCAGGCGTCCGTCCATCACGCGCAGGAAGACGATGACCCCGCGGTAGTTGTCGTACTGGCTGTCAAAAATCAGGGCCTTCAGCGGTGCATCCGGATCGCCCGAGGGCGCGGGGATGTTCTTGACGATATCCTCCAGCACCGCGTCGATGTTGATGCCGGCCTTCGCGCTGATCTCCGGGGCGTCCTGCGCGGGAATGCCGATGATCTCCTCGATCTCGTTCTTGACGCGCTGCGGATCGGCGGCCGGGAGGTCAATCTTGTTTACCACCGGCAGGATTTCCAGATTGTTGTCCAGAGGGAGATAGGTGTTGGAGAGGGTCTGTGCCTCGACCCCCTGGGACGCATCGACAATCAGCACCGCACCCTCGCAGGCCGCAAGCGACCGGCTGACCTCGTAGTTGAAGTCCACATGACCCGGTGTGTCGATCAGGTTCAGGGTATACTTCTCCCCGTCCTGCGCGCTGTACTCCAGCCCGACGGCACGTGCCTTGATGGTGATGCCGCGTTCCTTTTCCAGTTCCATGTTGTCGAGAATCTGATCCTCCATGACCCGCGCTTCGACCGCGCCGCATTTTTCAATCAGGCGGTCGGAAAGCGTCGACTTTCCGTAGTCGATGTGGGCGATGATGGAGAAGTTGCGAATTCTGCTCTGTTCTGTCATAGTGTCTCCCGCTCCTGCTACGATCTGCCGT
>JAGAFT010000084.1 GCA_017627975.1 Oscillospiraceae bacterium | reverse complement strand
TATAGATGCCGCCGCCGACACGTGCAAACAGCGCAATGGAGGAGGCACCGAGAGAGAAACCGAACAGAATATTATAGTTGCCGGTCAGAATGTAGATCAGGCTGCAGCCGAGCAGGCCGAGCCCGACAACGCACATCCCCATGACCGAGCCGCCGGCAAACGCGATGGAGAGAGCTTTGTTCATGCCCGATTCCATGGCGGCATTGGCGGTGCGGACATTGGCCCTGGTTGCGACCTTCATTCCGAAGAAGCCGGCCAGGATGGAGCAAAAAGCACCGAGCAGGAAGCAGACGGCAGTTCCCCAATTAATAAAGAAGCCGATCAGCAGAAACAGAATCACCACAAAAATGGCAAGAATTCTGTACTCGGACATCAGAAAAGCATCCGCACCTTCCGCAATTGCGGAAGCAATCTCTTGCATGCGGGACGTACCCGCAGCGGCTTTGGAGACATAGCTTGCCTTATAAGCGGCAAAGCAAAGTGCACATACGGCGAGGATCGGAATGATCCACACGAAACCACTCATACCAGAATCGCTCCTGTCATAAAAGAATATAAAGAATATAAAATGCATCACTGCGTTTTATGTTGTGGATTTTACACTATTTTTGAGGAAATGGCAAGCCTTGGAAAAGGAGAGATTTGTCAATATCAACAAATTTATGCAGTTTGCCGGTTTCAATGGAGATTCAAAAGGGAATGACAGCGAATTAACCAAAAGTCTTAATCTTTCTTAGGAATGCGCTGCGCCGGTTGAAAAGAAGCACAAAATCTTGTATACTTCAGAAAAAAGGTAACCACTATTTTCGAAATTATTACAAATTGGAAAAATTTTTTCTCAAAATTTCTTAAAAACTCTTGCAATTGATTTCAAAAGGTGGTATCTTATATGCACACAGCGGGAGAAAGGCGCAATCTGCCGGTGTGGAGTTAACAATTCGTAAGCATTTTTTTACGATAGAAGGAGAACAGACATGAAAGCAACATCTAAACTCATTTCTGTAGTTCTGATTCTTGCAATGTGCCTGAGCCTGTTTACAGTCTCTGCCTTTGCGGAAACGATTCCGGGTGAGATGATTTCCACTCCGATCGGAGGAATCCCGGCAGCAAATAGTTGGGTTGGTGCAAACAGACCTCAGCAGTCCGCTGAACAGCCCATGGTAATTGAGAGCGGCAGCTATGAGGGAAGCACCGATGCAGAGACGGATGCAGCGGCTGATGTAACTGCACAGACCGTTCCTGCTGTTACCGAACAGGTAACCGAAACCGTTCCTGTGATCGTTGAGGTCAGCACTGCGGCGGATCTGGCTGCGGCAGCGGCCAAGGGCGGCGAGATCAGGCTTCTTGACAACATCGTCATGAGCGAAGGCCTGACGGTTGCGGCCAATGCGGTCATCGACCTGAACGGAAAGACCCTTTCCTTTGAGAATGAAGCTGGCGCGAAGGGCATGGCGATTACCGGTATGGGCGCGACGCTCAAAAACGGTACTGTTTCTGCCAAGGGCTCTGTTCTGGCGAGCGATAACGGCAATGTGGAAATCGGGTTTGGCTCTGTTGCCAGCGGCGTGACGCTGAATAATGTCAATGTTCGTTTCTATGCACCGGCAGAGTGGATCATGTTCGGCCAGGGCGTCAACCTGGTGTATGGCACCTATAACCGTGATGTTTCCAACTACTTCGAAGGCAGCGAGAAACTCGAAGTTGTGGAGCAGAACGGAGTCTACACGGTCAGAGACAAGGTCGAGGCGCCTGCGGCGATTCCCGCAGTTACCGAGAATGCAGAAACTCCTGCAGCCGAGACCGAGCAGACGGACGTTGCGGTCGAAGAGACCAATACAGCCGGGACCGAGCAGACGGATGCTGCGGCGGAAGAGTCTGCGGCCGGGACCGAGCAGACGGATGCTGCGGTTGAAGAGCCTGCGGCTGAGACCGAGCAGACCGATGTCGAGGCTGCACAGGCTGAGGTCGAAATCGAAGGTGACGACGCCGCTGCCGAAGGTGACGACGCCACTGCCGAAGGTGACGACGCCGCTGCCGAAGGTGACGACGCCGCTGCCGAAGGTGACGAAGGCGCTGTCGAAGGTGACGAAGCCGTTGTCGAAGGTGACGATGCCAATGTTGAAGGCGAAGAGGCCAGCGCAGAAGGCGAGCAGACTGACGAGAATGCACTTCCTGAATCCGACGAGCAGCAGGCCGCTGAGAATCCGGCAGACGATGAACCCGCCGATGAAACTCCGGTGAACATCGTTGAAGAAAAAGAGGAAGAACCGGTCACCGAGGAAGAAATCCGTGCCGACCTGGAAGCAGAGAACGCAGAAGAGCCTGATGCCGTTACCCTGACCGGGACGGATCCTGTTACCGGCGCGGTGGTCATTGTTACCGGCAAGAACCTGCCGGAAGGCCTGACCGTTGTTGTAAAGCCTCTCTCTGTTGACAGCATTGGCGGTCTGGCAGAGGATGAGCGCGCGGTTCTGGCGCTGGATATCAGCCTGGTGGACGCGGAAGGCAACGAGTATGAGCCTGAGAATGATCCGAATGTGGGCGCGGTTTCGGTCCAGATCCAGCATCCTTCTCTTGGCAACCTCGAAGAGGATGAATCCCTCGCACTCTATCACGTCGTGGACGATGTGAGCCGGATGGTCGGCTCTGCGGAACAGACCGGGGAAGGCGTTCTGGACTTTGCCACGGGCAGCTTCTCTCCGTTCATTATCACGGTAACAACCGGCAACGGCACTGCCAATACCGGAAGCCTTGGCGAGACTCATCACAAAAAAGTCACCATCACCAATATCACCGGTGATATCTATGTGAAGGGAACCATTGGCGATAAGCAGAACCTGATCTTCCGTATCGACGGAGGTGTTGTCCCTGAGAGCATTTCGGTGGTCGATCCGGACCAGGTTTCCTCCGGAAGCGCCAGCGTCTACAAATCCGGATATATGATTTATGATGAAGGCACGACATCGGATTTGGATACAAAGGATCACTGGGACTATGTCATTACCGATCAGGCCGGAAACGCAGTTGACATGACAAAGACCATTCCTGATCCTGTCTATGTTACGTTCAGCAAGGCTTCTCTGGCAAATGCCCCGACCGGCAAGTGGGGGTTTGTGTTCTGGTTCCGTGACACCACGGACAGCGGTGCCCAGCGCGTCTATATGGTTCAGTATGTGACCATCGTCCCCCAGGCTGTGATCAAGGCGCTGGCTCCCGTGGACGGCTTCGGCGACTTCTACTACAACAAGTGCAGCTATGATCCCCTGGAATTCTTTATTACGGCGGATCTCCACAAGTTTTCGATCACAGACAGCAAGGGCAAAACAGTCGTCTGGTACGATTATGATACGGATCCGAAGCATGTTCATGTGAATACAACGGAGTTTCCCAACAAGACCTTTAATTACGGCGATGTCTTTCAGATTACCGACTATAAGGTGAGCGGCGACATGCTTGGCATCAGCGACTACTGGACCGAAGATCCGGTCAGCCATGAGTTCATCGGCGGCAAGTCCCTGAAGGTTTACCATGAACTGCTGAAGAAGCTTGACTTTGGCGATTATACCATCAGCGTCACCCAGAAGAATCATACGAAGAACAATGCGGATCCGAAAGACCCGAAGGCAGCCTATGCCAACGATGCAGGTCCCGCTAACTTCAAGCTGAGCCTGCTCCCCGGCATCGCTGTGGCAGACGGTCTAAACGATTACATCAAAGGCAAGAACGTCTGGATCAAGTTCGTTTCCTGCTGGCCCATCGACTATGACGATGACGGCACTCTGGCGATCTGGATCGGCGGTCAGAAGATCACCAAGGATTATTACTCCATCTCCAACGACCACCAGACCCTGTGGATCTACCGGAATCTCCTCGACCAGCTGCGCAGCAACAACAGCTACACGCTGACTGCCCGGCTGTGGCGTTTGAACAAGACTGACGGGGAACGGGAATACTTCTACCCGGCCCAGGCCTCCTTCAACATTCTGGCTGCCGGCTCCACCTCCTATAAATCTCCGAAGACCGGCGACAACTCCAATGTTGCGCTTTGGGCGGCAGTGGCTGTCCTCTCCGGCGGTGCGGTGGTTGCCCTGATCCCGAAGAAGAAGCGGGTCAGCAAGTAAGTCGAGTAATCGAGCGAAACAGAAAACAAGTCATAATGAACCGCTGCGGCTTTGCCGCAGCGGTTTTATGCTATAAACATGTTATGATAATCGAGCTGGTTTTGATACTGAACACACTGGCTTGAAGGCGAGAAAACCCGTAACCGGTATCCACTTGGTATATGAAGTGTATCGGTATTTTGAATCAATGGTGACATTTCCCTTGTATTTTGAAACATAATCTGGTTTAATACAACAGTGTTGAGTGATTACAATTTTTCAGGAGTACTGAATATGTCTATTGGTTCTGCGGTTTTTACGCTTATTATTGGACCACTGGAGTTGCTTTTTGAAGTAATTTATGCGATTGCGAACAGAATCATCAACAATCCGGGGCTGTCCATTATTTTTCTCAGCGTCACCATGAATCTGCTTGTCCTTCCTCTCTATCGGAAAGCCGATGCCATGCAGGCCGCTGAGCGAGAAAAGCAAGCGAAGCTTCAACCCTGGGTCAGACATATCCGGAAGACGTTTAAAGGCGACGAGCGTTTCATGATGCTTCAGACCTATTATCGCCAGAACAACTATAAACCGACCCAGGCGCTTAACGGATCGTTTTCTCTCCTGTTGGAGATTCCTTTTTTTATCGCAGCGTATCGCTTCTTATCCAGCTTGCAGCTTCTGGAGGGGGAAGCATTTGGCCCTATCCGGAACCTGGGTGCGCCCGATGCTTTGATACAGATTGCGGGAATCAGCATCAACCTGCTTCCGGTATTGATGACACTGATCAATATTATTTCGGCAGCCATTTATATGAAGGGTTTCCCGCTCAAGAGTAAAATTCAAATGTATGGCATGGCGCTGATCTTCCTGGTCTTCCTCTATGGCTCTCCGGCCGGACTGGTTTTTTACTGGACCCTGAACAATGTGTTTTCATTGTTGAAAAATATCTTCTATAAGCTGAAGAATCCTTCGGCTGTGATCAGAATACTCGCTTCAGCTGCCGGCATTCTCTTAGCCGGATTGATTCTTATCCATCCGCGAAATTCGACACATCGACAGCTTTTTGTATTTGGTGTATGCATGGTGCTGCAGATCCCGCTGCTGCTGCACGTTTTTCACGGGAGATATAAAAGGGAAAAGGAGTGCAAAGCAGAAAAACCAAACATGCAGCTTTTTCTGGCCTCCTGTCTGTTTCTTACGATTCTGACGGGAATCCTGATTCCGTCTTCCGTAATTCGATCTTCTCCTATGGAGTTTGTCGAACTGCTTGCATTTAAAACGCCCCTTTGGTATGTCCTTTCTTCGCTTCTCCTGGCGGCGGGGCTGTTCCTGATCTGGCTTGGCATTTTCTTCCGCCTCGCAGACGGCAAAGGGAAGAGCATGATCAGTTCAGCTGTTTTTTTTGCCTCGGTCGCTGCGGTGATCAACTACATGTTTTTCGGCACAGAGTACGGTACACTCTCCAATATGCTGGTATATGCGGACGAGCTTCGAATTATGAAAGCTGACTTGAGAATCAACTTGCTGGTATTGTCCTTTGCTGCTTTGTCAGTCGGACTGGTATTATGGAGAAAGAAAACGGCACTGCTGTATATCGTGTCGGTTGCGATGTGCCTCTCCGCCTCCGTGATGAGCATATCCAATATGTTCGCGATTCAGAAAGAAGTCAATGCTTCCCGCGGACTGATAGAAGCAGCGGTGAGCGAGAACCCGGAGATCGAGCTCAGCAAAAACGGGAAAAATGTGATTGTGCTGATGATGGACCGTGCGTACGGCGGTTTCCTCCCATATCTGTTACAGGAGAAACCGGCACTGCAAAAACAGTTCGCAGGGTTTACGTATTATCCCAACACGATATCCTATGGAAATTACACAAATGTCGGCGCACCCGCATTGTTTGGCGGATATGAGTACACCCCTGTTGAACTTGACAAAAGATCTGATGAACTGCTGGCCGATAAACACGACGAAGCCTTAAAAGTAATGCCGGTGCTGTTCCTCAATAACGGATACCGCGTTACTGTGTGCGATCCGCCTTATGCGGGATATCAGGAAATACCGGATTTGCGGATTTATGCGGATTATCCTGAAATTCACAAAAGCATAACGGAGGGCATCTTTGCAACCGATGGAATCACGACTGCGAGCCGGCATGATGATCTGGAATATTCGGAGAGACTTCGGAATCGGAATTTCTTCTGTTATAGTCTTTTTCGCACTGCGCCTTTGCCTTTCCAAAGAATCCTATACAATCATGGAATCTATAATGCATTGAGCAGAGTGCAGGATAAACAGCTGTTTTCAATCCAGGAGCTGCTCAGTATTTCCAAGGCGAATGGGATCAATCGATCTTTCATGAATTCTTATTCTGTACTTATCAATCTGAATCAGATTACAAAGATTAATAACGCGGCACAGAATACATTCCTGATGCTCAGCAATAACGCAACCCATGAGCCCATGCTCCTTCAGGAGCCGGAATACGTCCCTGCCAATACTGTCGATAACACAGAATATGATGCCGACCATTCTGCACGGTATTCCATCAGCGGAGAGAGCATTGTTCTATCCAACCAGAACCAGATGGAGCATTATCAGATCAATATGGCGGCCATGATCCAGCTTGGAAACTGGTTTGACTATTTGAGAGAGAATGAGGTCTTTGACAACTCTCGAATTATCATTGTTGCGGACCACGGCAGAGATCTTGAGCTGTTTGACCGCAAATTGGGCGAATCCAGATACGATGACTTGAATTTCTTCTATCCTTTATTGATGGTCAAAGATTTTGACAGTCAGGAATTTTCCGTTGATGATCGTTTTATGACAAATGCGGATACACCTGTGATTGCGTTTTCAGGGCTGATCGATCATCCGGTAAACCCCTTCACCGGAAAAGCAATCAATGATCTTCAAAAGTCCGAACCGGTTCAGTATGTGGGAGCTACGACAGACTGGCATACCTCGACAAACAATGGGACGAAATACCGGGAGATGACTTGGTTTTCGACAGAGAACAGCATGCTGGATACCGGCAGGTGGAAAAAGCTTGGCTCACTGCCGTTTGAGGGATGATAGAGTATTAGAATAGTGCATTGCAATCCAAGTCAGTTGAAGAGTTTTTCGGCAATCCATGACATTCTCTTGCTCTGCAGAGGGAGAATCTGATATGCGGTTTTATATTGATCCCGGAACCGGGAGTATGCTCTTTACCATTTTGATTGGCGTTCTGAGCGCCGGAATCTATGCTTTGCGAAATAGCCTGATCAAGCTTCGTTTTTTCCTGTCAGGCGGACGTCAGCAAAAGAAACAGAAGGAAAGCAGCTCGTTTGTTATTTTCTCTGATAACAAAAGATACTGGAATGTATTCGAGCCGATCTGTCAGGAGTTTGAACATCGGGAAGTCCCGCTCGTATATATGACAGCATCCCAGGACGATCCTGCATTCCAAAACAGTTTCCATCACGTCAAATGCGAATTCATTGGAGAGGGAAACAAAGCCTTTGCAAAGCTTAATATGCTCAGCGCGGATGTTCTTCTCTCGACTACGCCGGGGCTTGATGTCTACCAGTGGAAGCGGTCCCGGGATGTCAAATGGTATGTCCATATTCCCCATATGGCCAATGACCTGACACTCTATCGCATGTTTGGCCTTGATTATTATGATGCGATCCTCTGTTCGGGAGAATATCAGATCAAGCAGATTCGAGAGCTTGAAGCCCTGAGACAACTGCCTCCCAAGGAAATGGAGATTACCGGTATTACCTACATGGATACGATGCAATCACGCCGGCAGTCTTCGCCGGAAAAACGGTCCGCGGTTACGACAGTTCTTCTTGCGCCGTCCTGGGGGCCCAGCGCAATTCTGAGCAAATATGGATGCCGAATCATTGATGCGCTCCTGGCAACCGGCTATCATATTATTATTCGTCCGCATCCTCAGTCCTACATTTCTGAGAAAAACATGATCGATGCCTTCGTTCGTCAATACGCAGATCAAGCTCAGCTGGAATGGAATAGAGACAATGATAATTTTGAAGTATTATATCGATCTGATCTGATGATCTCGGATTTTTCCGGAGTGATTTTTGATTTTTCACTTGTTTTCGATAAACCCATTATTTATACAGACACTTCATTTGATCCTTCTCCTTATGATGCCTGCTGGCTTCAGGAAACACCATGGACATTTCAGATACTTCCCCGTATCGGTCAGGAACTGACAGAGGAAAAGTTACCATATATCAAGGAAATGATCGACGCATGTCTCCGGGAACCGAAGTATCAGGAGGGACGTGACAAAGCGCGCAGAGAGACATGGCAGAACCCCGGCCGTGCAGCTGCCCTTACGGTGGACTATTTGCAGAAGAAATACAATCAACTTCATTACGAACAAACGCAAACAGATCAGGAGGCATGAACCATGAAGCCGTATAACACCGAAATCATTTCCGTCGGAACGGAGATCCTTCTGGGACATATTACGAACACCGACGCGAGGGATATCTCCGAGATGCTTTCGCGCATCGGGATCAACGTCAAGTATCACACCGTAGTAGGGGACAACCCCGAACGGCTCCGCGCCTGTGTGGAGATCGCCAAATCTCGTGCGGATATCATCATCACGACAGGCGGCCTGGGACCGACCTGTGACGACCTGACCAAGCAGATTCTGGCCGAGAGCTTCAGCCTGAAGCTGGTGCAGAATGACGACGAGGTGAAATTCCTCCATGAGTTTATCCGGAACAAGCGGAACTTTACACCGAATAATTTCCAGCAGGCGATGCTGCCGGAGGGCTGCACCGTGTTTCATAATCTCTGGGGCACGGCGCCCGGCTGCGCCTTTCAGGCGGAGGGAAAGACGGTCATCATGATGCCGGGGCCGCCGGTGGAGTGTGTGCCGATGTTCCGAACCTATGGCGTGCCATACCTGCGTTCCCTCTCCGGGGAGGAGATTGTTTCGCATTCGATCCGGGTTTTCGGGATTGGAGAGAGTGCGATCGACGACATGTTTGCCGATGAGATGAATGTTATGGTGAACCCCACCATGGCCCCTTACGCCAAGGAGTGCGATTGCCTGCTGCAGGTGACGGCCAAGGCCGGAAGCGAGGCAGAGGCCGAGAAGATGATGGCCCCGGTGATTGCGCATGTGAAAGAGCGGCTCGGCGATTTTGTTTACGGGATGGATGTGGAGTGCATTGAGGAGGCGGTGTTCCCGCGCCTGAAGGAAAAGGGGCTGACCTTTGCAACGGCCGAGAGCTGCACCGGGGGAGAGATTGCCAAACGCTTTACGGACATCCCCGGCGCAAGCAGCGTCTTCCTCGGGGGAGCGGTGGTGTATACGAACGAAGTGAAGGCAAGGCTCCTGGGGCTGGATCCGAAGATGATCGAGGAGAAGGGGGCCGTAAGCCGTGAAGTAGCCGTGGCAATGGCAGAGCAGATCCGCCGCCTGACCGGAGCAGACATCGGCATCGGCGTCACGGGCCTGGCCGGCCCCGACGGAGACGGTGTCCATGAGGTCGGAACTGTCTTTGTTTCGATGGCGGTGAAGGGAAACACTTATGTACGCGCCCTAAGCCTCGGACCGAAGCGCACCCGCAGCTATATCCGCCGGATGAGCGGAAATCACGCCTATGACATGATGCGCCGATGGCTGAACGGCCTCCCGGTGGAAGAGATATAAAATGATTTTGCCTCTGTGAAGACAGGGGCAAAAATTTTTGATTTCCTATGGACAAAGAAAAAAAGCCTATGCTATAATGATTGGCTGTGAAAATAGTGGAAGTATTTTTCAATTTTAATGAATGATGGACGGAAGGACGGAATTAGCATATGAAATGCCCTTTTTGCGGTTATACCGAGAGCAAGGTGATTGATTCACGCCCGGCGGAAGGCTACACCATGATCCGTCGCCGCAGAGAGTGCCTCTCCTGTCAGAAGCGCTTTACCACCTATGAGAGCATCGAGCGGATGCCGCTGGTGGTCGTGAAAAGAGACGGCCTGCGTCAGTCTTTTGACCGTGTGAAGCTTATCAACGGCATGGTCCGTGCCTGCGAGAAACGGCCGGTTCCGCTGGAGAAGCTGGAAGCGATCGCCGATGAGATCGAACAGGAACTCCAGGGGAAGCTGGACCGCGAGATCAGCACGGTCGAGATCGGCGAGATGGTCATGAAACGGCTGAAGGAAGTGGACGAAGTGGCGTATGTCCGCTTTGCTTCCGTATATCGCAGTTTCAAGGATATCAACACCTTTATGGAAGAGCTCAGCAAGCTCCTGACGGAAACGAAGTGACAGAAGAATGAAAACACTTGTATCGGACAGCGCATCGATCATCGAACGTGCCGCGGAGAGCATCCGCGATGTGCTGAAAGAAAAGCCGGATGCCGTGATCACCATGTCTGCGGGGAGAACGATGCTTCCGCTCTGGGAAAAGCTCGGAGAACTTGTGCGCAAGGGAGAACTCAGCCTGTCTGAGGCGAAGTTCTTTCAGACGGCGGAGTTTCTCGATGCGCCGGAGGGAAAGACGCTCCGCCGGATGACGGAGGATAAGCTGCTGGCGGTGACCAACCTGAAGGAAGAGCACTGCTTCTGGCTGTCCGGGGAGAGCCTGAAGGACTGCGATGAAGAAATCGCAAAAGCAGGCGGCCTGGACCTCGCGGTGCTGGGACTCGGCAGAAATGCCCATATCGGCTTTAACGAACCGGCAACGCAGTATGACACCCGCTGCCGCATCCAGAAGCTCACGGCCAAAACCCGGGAACAGTACAGCTGGCTGTTCGGCACACCGGAGGCAGTTCCGGAAAAAGCCTGCACCCTTGGGATCCATACCTTGGTGGAGGCAAAGAAAACCCTGGTGCTTGCCCTGGGTGAAGAGAAGGCCCAGGCGGTGTTTGACATGCTCTATGCCCGGGACGACAGCATTATTCCGGCGGCGTTTCTGCAGCTGCCCTTTGACGTAACGGTGTTTGCCGATACGGAAGCGGGAAGAAAACTGTAATAAGATGCCGTCCCGTCTCCGGCGGAATGGCAGGATATGTGCATGCACCCTTCGATGTGGCGGTGTTTTCCGAAACGGAAGAAGGCTGGCTGCACGGCAATGGTAAAAAAATCGTATCTCAGAAAGAAGGAAACAAAATGGGAAAGTATTTCGGAACTGACGGATTTCGCGGAGAGGCGAACAAGGACCTGACCGTTGATCACGCCTTCAGGATCGGCCGGTATCTCGGCTGGTACTATGGGAAGGATCACAAGGCCAAGGTCGTGATCGGCAAGGATACCCGCCGCTCCAGCTATATGTTCGAATCTGCGCTCTGTGCCGGCCTGACTGCCTCAGGCGCAGATGCTTACCTGCTGCATGTCACCAGCACGCCGAGCGTGTCTTATATCACGCGGGCGGACGACTTTGACTGCGGCATCATGATCTCCGCCAGCCACAATCCCTATTATGACAACGGAATCAAGCTCATCAACTCCGACGGCGACAAGATGGAAGAGAGCGTTCTGGACGGCATCGAGGCCTACCTCGACAGCGATGAGCAGCTTCCCTATGCCCAGGGCGCCGACATCGGCCAGACCATCGACTATGCCGCGGGCCGCAACCGCTATCTCGGCTACCTGATCTCTCTCGCGACACGCTCCTATAAGGGCAAGCGCGTCGGACTGGACTGCGCCAACGGAAGCACATGGATGATGGCCAAGAGCGTCTTTGACGCCCTCGGCGCCGATACCTATGTGATCTCCAATCATCCGGACGGCCTGAACATCAATGTCGACTGCGGTTCGACCCATATTGAGCAGCTTCAGAAATACGTGCTGGAAAACAAGCTGGACGTCGGCTTTGCCTTTGACGGAGACGCAGACCGCTGCCTGGCCGTGGACGAGAAGGGGAACATCTGCAACGGTGACCATATTCTCTACCTCTCGGCAAAGTATCTGCAGGAGCGCGGCATGTTCGGAAACTCCAAGGTCGTCACGACGATTATGTCCAACATGGGCCTTTACAAGGCGCTGGATGAGCTGGGCATCGGCTATGAAAAGACCGCGGTCGGAGACAAGTATGTTGCCGAGAACATGAAGAAAAACGGCCACCTGATCGGCGGCGAGCAGTCCGGGCACATCATTTTCGCCCGCTATGCCACCACCGGTGACGGCGTGCTTACGGCCATCAAGGTGATGGAAGCCATGTGCGAGACCAAGCTTCCCCTCTCCAAGCTTACCGAGGGCATGAAAATGTACCCCCAGAAGCTCAAAAACGTCGTCGTTGACGACAAGGACGGAACCCTCGCGGATGCGGCGGTTCAGGCGGAAGTGAAAAAAGTAGAGGAAGAACTCGGCACCGAAGGACGTGTTGTACTGCGCAAATCCGGGACCGAGCCGCTGCTGCGCGTGATGGTGGAAGCCGGAACGCAGGAGCTCTGCGAAGAAAAGGTCGATCAGATTATCGCGGCGATGAAGGATGCCGGCCATCTGATTCGCGTGAAATAAGCATCCGGGAGAGGAGAAGAAACGACTATGGTTACCATCGACGAACTGCTTGATCTGAGCAAGACGATTGCGGCTGACCTGTTTGAAGGCAAGACCTATCCCTGGGAGGTCCTGGACGAGATCAAGGACTTCATCCTGAAGCTTGGGGAGACTCTGCCGGCAGACGAATATGCCCACCCGGCGGAGGGAATCTGGATCGCAAACGACGCGAAGGTGTTTCCCTCGGCCTACATCGGCGCACCCTGCATCATTGACCACGGCGCCGAGATCCGGCACTGCGCATTTATCCGCGGCAGCGCCATCGTCGGGAAAAACGCGGTGGTCGGCAACTCCTGCGAACTGAAGAACGTGGTCCTGTTCGATAACGTCCAGACCCCTCACTATAATTATGTCGGTGACTCGGTGCTTGGCTACAAGGCCCACATGGGCGCCGGCTCCATCACCAGCAACGTCAAGAGCGACAAGACCCTTGTTGTGGTAAAGCAGCCCGGGGCATTCATCGAAACAGGACGCAAAAAGTTCGGTGCGATTCTGGGCGACTTTGTTGAGGTGGGCTGCAACAGTGTGCTGAATCCGGGAACCGTGGTAGGCCGCTGCAGCAACATCTATCCGACCTCCTGTGTGCGCGGCGTAATTCCCGCCAACAGCATCTACAAGGACAAGGTCGACATCGTCCTGAAGAACTGAAGCGGCATCCATGGACGAAATCGGATACGTATTCAGCCCCCTTGACCTGAAGATCCTGATCCTGTTCATTCTCCGCCGGCTCCCCGGAGAGATTGAAACGGAGCGCCTGATGCAGATCTGCCAGGAAGACGGCGTGGTCAATTACTTCGACTTCACCATCTGCCTGGACGAACTGAAGGAAAGCGGTCAGCTGACCCTGGAGGACGGGTTCTGCAGCATTACGCCCCGCGGCAGGCAGACGGCGGAGACGCTGGACACCAGCCTGCCCTACAGCGTGAGAATGCACGCGGAGAAGGCGGCCGAGGCGGAGGCGGCGGTGATCAGCCGCAACAACTGCATCACCGTGCAGCACAGCTCCAACGAGGCCGGCTGTACGGCGGAACTGGTGCTGAACGACGGCATCAGCGACATTCTGCACCTGCGCATTCTGTGTGCGGATGAGGAACAGGCCGAGCTCATTGAAAAAAAGTTTCGGCGCAATGCCGAAGAAACCTATCAAAAAATCATCGCTGTTCTCAGTGAATAAAAAGGAACCGGAAGCATATGAAAGTCTATATTCCCGAAGGCTATAAAAGCATCCTCGGCATGTATGATACCCAGAAAGCCATCAGCCTGATCCACCGGCTCTTTGAAGACCGGCTGGGTGCGCTGCTGAACCTCTACCGGGTCTCCGCTCCACTGTTTGTGGAGGAGAACTCCGGCCTGAACGACAATCTCAACGGCTATGAACGTCCGGTCGGCTTCGAGATCCTGCATGCGCCCGACCACAAGGCCCAGGTTGTCCAGTCTCTGGCCAAGTGGAAGCGTCTTGCCCTGAAGCGCTATGGCTTCTTCCCCGGAAAGGGCCTTTACACCGATATGAACGCCATCCGCCGCGATGAAGACGAACTTGACAACCTGCACTCGGTCTATGTGGACCAGTGGGACTGGGAGAAAGTGATTCTTCCCGAAAACCGGAATACCGATTACCTGAAACTCACGGTCATGGACATTGTAAGCGCCATCTGTGATACCCAGGATACCATCGAGTCGATCTATCCCCAGCTGCAGGTGCTTGGCAAGCTGAAGAGAGACGTCTCCTTCGTGACCACCCAGGAACTGGAGGATCTCTATCCCGATCTGACACCGAAACAGCGGGAGAACGCCTGGGTCAAGGAACACCGCACCGCCTTTATCATGGGCATCGGCGGCAAACTCCGCTCCGGACAGCGCCATGACGGACGTGCCCCGGACTATGACGACTGGGACCTCAACGGGGACATCTTCTTCTATGACGATGTTCTGGACTGCGCCATGGAGATCTCTTCCATGGGAATCCGCGTGAATCCGGAGTCGATGGACCGCCAGCTGCGTCTTGCCGGCTGCGACGAGCGCAGAGCGCTCCCATATCACAGAATGCTTCTGAACGGAGAGCTGCCTCTTACCATCGGCGGCGGCATCGGCCAGTCCCGTGTGTCCATGCTCCTGCTGGGCAAAGCGCACATCGGCGAGGTCCAGGCTTCGATCTGGGACGACCGGACGCTGAAGCTCTGCGAAGAACGCGGCGTGGCGCTGCTCTGAGCGGATGACGGAAGAACTGCGAAGCAGACAGAGCGCCCCGGTCCGTTTCTTCCGGGAACTGGCACGGGATGCCGATTTCAGACGGGAAAACGGGCTGTATCTCTGCGACGGCGAGAAGCTCCTCCAGGAGGCGCTCCGCTCGAACGCAGAGATCTGTCATGTCGCCTGGAGAGAGAAAAGAGCGGACGGATACGGCGCGTTTGAAAAGGAATACCTGCTTCCCGCGGAGCTGTTTGACTACGTTTCGCCCCTGAAAAACTCCCCCGGACCGCTCTTCAGCGTCCGGATGAAGCCGGAAACAGTACTTTGCGAGCCGAAGCGGGTGCTTCTGCTGGAAGAGATTCAGGATCCCGGAAACGTCGGGACGATCCTCCGGACTGCCGATGCGTTTGACATAGACGCGCTGATCCTGCTGGAAGGCTGTGCCGACGTGTATGCCCCCAAAACCGTGCGTGCGAGCATGGGGGCCGTCTTTCGGCAGAACGTGCTGCGGATGACGCGCGCGGATGCGGTCGCGTCCTGCCGCGCCCAAGGGCTGCCGCTCTTCGGGGCTGCGCTGAGCCCGCGGGCACAGGACCTTCGCAAGCTTCATCTGGAGCGCTCGGCGGTCGCCATCGGAAGTGAAGGCCACGGCCTGAGCGAAGACCTTCTCCGACAGTGTGACGGAGAACTGATCATCCCCATGAGCGGGGAAGCGGAATCCCTGAACGCGGGCATCGCCGCGGCGATCGTCATGTGGGAGATGTGCCGTCAGGAGGCATAAAAGATGGAGAACATCCGATACTGGGTCTGGCTGTCACAACTGAATATCAGTCCGAAGGCGCGTGCCGCGGTGATGCGGATGTTTGAGAACGCGGAAGCGGCATTTCATTCGAAGGAAGGCAGCTTTCGGAAGAAAAGAGGCATTTCCCCCCAGGAGGCGGAGCTGCTGGAAGCCCGCAGCCTGACGGGGGCGGATGAGGTTCTGGAACAGTGCAAGGAACAGGAGATTTCCGTTCTCCCTTATGATGCGCCGGAGTTTCCGGAACGGCTTCGTCAGATCGCGGTGCCGCCCGCCGTCCTCTATGTGAAAGGCGTGCTTCCGCCGATTGACCTGCTGCCCGTAGTCTCGGTGATCGGAACGCGCAAAGCCAGTCCCTACGGTGTTAAAATGGGGGAGCGGCTGGCGTATGAGATCTCCCGCTGCGGCGGCACGGTGGTGAGCCTGCTGACGTCCGGCGTGGATGAAGCCGCGGCCAGAGGGGCGCTGCGGGCGGATAAGCCCTGTATCGGCGTGCTGGGAACGCCGCATGAGCTGTGCCGGATGGAGATCGGCAGGGACCTGCTCCGCGATGGCGCGCTGATCAGCGAGTATCCGCCCGGAAAAGAGAGCAGCAGGCACTTCTTCCGGGAGCGAAACCGCATTGCGGCCGGAATCTCAGACGGCGTTGTGGTGGTGGAGGCCCCGGAGAAGAGCGGCACCCGCCTGTTTGTGAACGACGCGGTCGACCAGGGGAAGGATGTTTTTGCCGTACCGGGGAATGTCGATGCGGAAAATGCCGTCGGAACCCTGGCCCTTCTGAAGGACGGCGCCAAGCTGGTGACCTGCGGCGCTGAGGTGATGGAGGACTATGTCCTCCGCTATCCGGACTGCATCGATTTGAACCCGGAGCTCGAAGAGCGGACAGATCGTGCGGAGAAAGAACCGGAGCGTACAGAAAAGACAGGCGAAGGGGAAACACCCGGGGACGAGCCTGCGGTACCTGCCTCTGCCGACGTGCAGAATGCGGATGCAGCGGAGCAGGCATTGCGTGCACGGCTCTCCGTGCTGACGGAGGATCAGCTGAAGATCATCAGCGCGATCGACCCGGGGTCAACCCATATCGACGATATCACGGAACGGACAGGGCTCAGCACCTCGCGGGTGCTGGCGCAGCTGACCGTTCTGGAGATCAAGGGCTTTGTCCGGCGTGAAACCGGCCGGAGATTTGCCCTGAACATAACAGTAGAAAAGTGAGGAAGAGAAGGAATGGCGAAAGCAAAGGAGCTGGTGATCGTCGAATCACCGTCCAAGGCCAAGACCATTGAAAAATATCTTGGCGGGAATTACAAGGTGACCGCATCCATGGGCCACCTGAGAGACCTGCCGAAGAGCAAGCTGGGCGTGGACCTGGAACACGGGTTCCAGCCGGAGTATATCCCGGTCAAGGACAAGAAGGATCTGATTGATGAACTGAAGACGGAGAGCAAAAAGGCTCCCGTCGTCTACCTCGCGACGGACCCGGACCGTGAAGGAGAGGCGATTTCCTGGCATCTCAAGGAGCTGCTGGGGCTCAGCGACGAGAAGGCCAGACGCGTGACCTTTAACGAGATCACGAAAAAGGTCGTGACGGAGAGCATCCAGCACCCCCGCAACATCGATCAGGACCTGGTGGATGCCCAGCAGGCGCGCCGTGTGCTCGACCGCATCGTGGGCTATCAGATCTCACCCCTGCTCTGGAAGAAGGTCAAGCGCGGCCTGTCCGCCGGACGGGTCCAGTCGGTGGCGACGCGCATGGTGGTGGACCGCGAGGACGAGATCCGCGCGTTTCAGAGTGAGGAATACTGGCTGCTTGATGCTTTCCTGAAGAAGACGCAGGACGCGAACAGCTTCCGTGCCCGCTTCTACGGCACCACGGAGAAGAAGATGGAGCTCCATACCGAGGACGAGGTCAACGTGATCCGTGACGCGGTAGAGAAGACCACCTTCACCGTGCGCAGCGTCAAACGCACGGAGAAACAGCGTTCTCCCGCACCGCCCTTTATCACCTCCACCCTGCAGCAGGAGGCCTCCCGCCGCCTGAACATGACGCCGCGGCGCACCATGTCGGTGGCGCAGCAGCTTTACGAAGGCGTCGAGATCTCCGGCCACGGCAGCATCGGTCTGATCAGCTATATGCGTACCGATTCCCTGCGCCTGTCGGATGAGGCGGTAGCTTCCGCGCGGAGCTTCATTCAGGAGACCTACGGTTCGGCCTACTGCCCGAAACAGCCGCGCAGCTTCAAAACGAAGGCCGGCGCCCAGGATGCCCACGAAGCCATCCGCCCGACGGATGTAACCCTGACCCCGGATCTGGTCCGCAAGGATCTGACCCAGGAACAGTACCGCCTCTACCGAATTATCTGGGGGCGGTTCACCGCCTGCCAGATGGCAAACGCAGTCTATGACAATCTTGCCATCGAAGTGGAGAGCAGCGGCTATCTTTTCAAAGCAAACGCCTCGACCCTGAAATTTGCCGGCTATACCGCGGTCTATGAAGAGGCGACCGACGACGAGCAGAAGCAGGCCGAGAGCCTGCTCCCGGATCTGCAGGAGGGGGAGAGGCTGCTTCTGGACAAGACCGTGCCGGAGCAGCAGTTTACCCAGCCGCCTGCCCGCTATACCGAGGCCACGCTGATTCGGGCGATGGAGGAGAAAGGCATCGGCCGCCCGTCCACTTACGCGCCGACCATCTCCACCATCACCGCGCATGACTACGTCATGAAGGAGGGCAAGTACCTCAAGCCGACACCGCTTGGGGAGGTTGTCACTGGTCTAATGAAGGATCACTTCAGCGACATCGTCGATCTGAAGTTTACAAACCACATGGAAGCGCGCCTGGATGAAATCGAGAGCGGAAAGAGCGCCTGGCAGGATGTGCTGCAGGAATTCTATGAGGACTTCGACGCCGAGATGAAGGCGGCGGAGACCGCCATGGACGGCCAGCGCATCAAAGTCCCGGATATCGTCAGCGACGAGGTCTGCGACGTCTGCGGCAAGCCCATGCTGGTGAAAAAAGGCCGATTCGGCCAGTTCCTCGGCTGCAGCGGTTTCCCGGAGTGTACATTTACCAAGCCCATCGTGGTCGAGATGCCCGGCAAGTGCCCGAAGTGCGGCGGCCGGATCCTGAAGCGCACTTCCAAGAAGGGCTATGTCTTCTATGCCTGCGAGCGCGGCACCGACTGCGGCTTTATCACCTGGGACGTGCCTACCAAGGACGTCTGCCCCCAGTGCGGAAAGACCATGTTCAAACGCAGCGGGCGCGGACCGCTTAAGTCCTTCTGCATCAATGAGGAATGCCCGGCGTTTGTCCCGGAGGAAAAACGCCGCTATCCGAAGAGAAAAACGGACGAAAATGCGGCAGAAGACGTGAAGCCGGAAGGCGAGACGGAAGGGAAAGCTGCGAAATCCGCAGCGTCAAAAACGAAGAAAACCGCGTCTGCAAAGGCGGCCAAATCCACCGCAGCGAAGACGGCGAAGTCGAGTGCAAAGACTTCCACAGCGAAAACCGCAAAGACAGGCGCAGGAAAGACCGCGAAGACGGCGGCAAAAACGAAAAAATGAGCGATACGATTCTGGAATCGGGCGGTGGGACCCCGCTTGGAACCGCAGGGACCGTGACGGTGGTCGGCGCGGGCCTGGCCGGGAGCGAATGCGCCTGGCAGCTTGCCGAGCGCGGAATCCCCGTGACGCTCTATGAAATGCGCCCCGAGCGCTTTACACCGGCACATCATACGGCGGACTTTGCGGAGCTGGTCTGCTCCAATTCTCTGCGCAGCGACGAACTGTCCAACGCGGTGGGCCTGCTGAAGGCCGAGATGCGGCGGATGAATTCGCTGGTGATGCGCGCGGCGGACCACACCAAGGTTGCCGCCGGCGGTGCGCTGGCCGTGGACCGGACCGCCTTCTCCCGGGAGATCACCGAAGCCCTGGAGCAGCATCCGCTTGTAACGGTCATCCGGAAAGAAATCACCAGGATCCCGGAAGGCATCACCGTGATTGCCTCCGGACCGCTCAGCAGTGACGCGATTACAGAGCAGATCACGGGGCTTTGCCCGGAATTCGATCTGCATTTCTACGACGCGGTGGCCCCGATTGTGACCCTGGAAAGCGTCGACATGGAAAACGCCTACTTTGCCTCCCGATATGACAAGGGAACAGCAGATTATGTAAACTGCCCGATGACGAAGGAAGAGTACACGGCCTTCGTCCGGGAGCTTGTCTCCGCCGAAGAAGCGGAGGTACACGGCTTCGACGACGGGGGCGTATTTGAGGGCTGTATGCCGGTGGAGGTCATGGCACGGCGCGGAGAGGACACCCTGCGCTACGGCCCGCTGAAACCGGTGGGCCTGCGCAATCCGCGGACCGGAAAAGAGGATTACGCGGTGGTTCAGCTTCGGCAGGACAACACCGACGGCACGCTCTTCAACATGGTCGGGTTCCAAACCCACCTCAAGTGGGGAGAGCAGAAGAGGGTCTTTTCCATGATTCCGGCGCTGCGGAATGCGGAGTTTGTGCGCTACGGCGTCATGCACCGCAACACCTATCTGAACAGCCCCGGCCTTCTGGACCGGTATTATCGACTCAGATCACAGCCGCGGATTCGCTTTGCCGGACAGATGACCGGCGTGGAGGGCTATGTGGAGTCTGCCGCCTCCGGCATGCTGACGGGCATCGAAACGGCGGCCGAGATCCTGGGACTGGAACCGGTGGATTTCCCGCAGGAGACGGCCATCGGGGCGCTCAGCCTCTATGTCTCGCAGGGCAGCATCGGCGATTTTCAGCCGATGAACATCAACTTCGGAATCATCAAAAGCCTGGACTACCGGGTGAAGGGAAAACGAAACAAGAATGCCGAGATCTCCCGGCGTTCTCTCGCCATTCTGGAAGAACGGATGAAAAAGGAGGTTTTCCATGTTGAGAATACTCGTTGACGCGATGGGCGGAGACAACGCCCCGCAGGAAATCGTCAAAGGCGCAATGCGTGCCAAGAGCGAGCTCGGCCTGGACATCACGCTGGTCGGACAGAAAGAAGCGATTCTCGCCTGCCTTGACGGGAGCGAGAAGGAGGCCGTCCGGATCGTGGATGCCCGCGAAGTGATCACCATGGAGGATGATCCCAGTACGGCAACGCGCCGGAAAAAGGATTCCTCTATGGCGGTGGCGCTGCGCATGCTCAAGGACGGGGAAGGAGACGCGGTGGTCTCCGCCGGCAGTACCGGCGCACTGCTCACCGGCGCAACCCTCACGGTCAAGCGAATCCACGGGATTCGCCGCGCCGCGCTTGCCCCGGTGCTCCCCGCGGGAGAGCACGGCGTCATGCTCATCGACTGCGGCGCCAATGTGGAGTGTACGGCGGAGTATCTTCTGCAGTTTGCCTTCATGGGAAGCTTCTATGCCAAGAAGCTGATGAATATCCCGAATCCCCGGATCGGCCTGCTGAATGTCGGGACGGAGGACACCAAGGGCGGCGAGCTTCAGCATCAGGCCTTTGCCCTGTTGAAAAAGGCCCATGACGAGGGGCGGATCCGCTTTGTCGGGAACGTGGAAGGCACCGGCGTCTTCACCGGTGAGGCGGACGTGGTGGTGACGGACGGCTTTACGGGCAACGTCATGCTCAAGACCACGGAAGGCACCATCAAGTATATCATGAAGGCGCTGAAGGGGACCTTCTACAAGAGCACGAAGAACAAGCTGGCGGCGGCGGTGCTGAAAAACGACCTCGCCGAGATGAAGCGTTCCATGGACCCGAATGAGGTCGGCGGAACCGCGCTGGTCGGGGTCTCGAAGCCGGTGATCAAGGCCCACGGCTCGTCCAATGCGGACAGCTTTTTCGCCGCGATCCGGCAGGCAAAGCAGTTTGCCGAATCGGGCTTTATCGACGATATCGTGGCGAACATCGACTATATGAGACTCAAAACGGAGTAAGACAGAACCGTGCAGCAACTGGAAGAGAAAATCGGATATCAGTTTCAGAATCGGAAGCTCCTGGAGACGGCGCTGACCCACAGCTCCTATGTCAACGAGCACCCGCGGGAGCACCCGGAGTGCTATGAACGCCTGGAATTCCTGGGCGACTCTATCCTCGGAATGGTGACGGCGGAGCTTCTCTATCGCTGGGAACCGGCGCTGCCGGAAGGGAAAATGACCCGCATCCGTGCGGAGCTGGTCTGCGAGGAGAGCCTGCACCGGGTTGCGACGGAGCTGGGCTTCGGCCGGTGGATGCGCCTCGGGAAAGGTGAGGAGAAATCCAGAGGCCGCGAGCGGCCGAGCATCCTTGCCGACATGGTGGAGGCGGTTATCGCCGCGATCTACCTGGACGGCGGGATGGCGGCGGCAGAGACCTTTATCCGCAGCCGGGTCCTGAATCAGGCGGAGGAACAGATCCGCAGCCGGAGCCGTGACAACAAGACGGAGCTCCAGGAACTTGTTCAGCAGGTGACCGGAAGCAGCATCCGCTATGAGATGACGGGGGAGAGCGGACCGGACCATGACAAGCACTTTACCTGTGCGGTGTATGTCAACGGCGTCCTCTCCGGCGAAGGCGAGGGCCATACGAAGAAGGAGGCCGAACAGGCCGCCGCGGGCTCCGCGCTCCGCAGACTGCAGCCATGAGCGCCAGGAACCGGATCTATCCCGTCTTCATCCCGCACCTCGGCTGCATGCACGCCTGCGTGTTCTGCAACCAGCATGAGATCACGGGCGCCGCGGCGGAAGAAGCACTGCGGCAATTGAACAGCCTGACAGAAAACCCGCCGCAGGGGGCAGCCTATGAGCTCGCCTTCTACGGCGGAAGCTTTACCGCGATCCCGGAGACGCAGCAGCTGCGCTATCTCGAAGCGGCAAACCGCGCCATGGACTGCGGCGCGGTTTCTTCCATTCGCCTCTCCACACGGCCGGATGCCGTCACAGCGGAGATCCTGGAGCGGCTGAAGCGCTACGGTGTGGGAACCGTGGAACTCGGGGCACAGTCCATGCAGGAGCCGGTCCTCCGGGCGTCCGGCCGGGGCCACAGCGCGGCGGATGTGC
>JAGAFT010000083.1 GCA_017627975.1 Oscillospiraceae bacterium | reverse complement strand
TTGAAGACAACCTTGGAGAGCTTTTCATCCGCAAGCGCCGCGTCAAGCTCCGTCTGCAGATCCAGCTCCGCTCCGACACAGGCATCGGCAAATCCGGAATAGTGACGGGTGCATCCGCCGGCTTCGTACTTTTCGATCATGGACTGATCCAGAATGCTCCAGACATAGCCTTCTCCCTCGATCAGCTTGCCGGACTCGGAGGTGCCGAGGTTGCCGCCCTGGGACTCGTCCGCGAAGCGGACACCGTCTTCATTGACAAAGAGGTCGGTGTACTGCATCGTAGCCGCCACGCCGAGCGGGGAGTCATAGGCGAAGCCCGCGACATTGTTGAACAGAGAGGAAACCGTCAGGTGATTGGCCCGGCCGTGTGCCGTCTGTTCCGCCATCAGGTGGCCGTCGCCGTCCTGGCCGGCGCCCCAGCCGATGATCTTGTCCATATCCTGAGAGGAATAATAGGCCAGCAGCGCCTTGTTGGTAGACATACCGCCGGTGCAGAGGATTACCGCCTTGGCGTCGATCTCGACGATCTTCTTGTCTGCGTCGATATACTGCACGCCGGTGCAGGTATACTCATCGGCCATGACAAGCGCTTTGGCACGGGCGTTCTTGCGCATGTCGATGCCCAGCGCTTCCGCGTCGGGAGCCAGGTACTTGTTGATTGCGCTCGAGCCGTTGCCTCCTTCATAGAAGGCAGGACCCATTCCCTGATACCAGCCGACATTGTGCTTGCCGAACAGCCACGCGGAGTTATAGCCGGCATCCAGGGCCTGCTCGTACCAGAGCATGGGGTTGGCAATATAGTTTGTGCTCTTCAAATGGGACGCAGCCACCTCGCGTGCCTCTGCCGGCGTCTTCACGGTGGCGGGGCCGTTGCACTCGGCAAACAAGGTCGAGCCGCCCCAGAATCCATTCTTCTCGAGCAGGACGACTTTAAGATCCGGTCCCTGCTCTTTCGCGATCATGGAGGCCATAAATCCGGCTATTCCGGAACCGACGACGACAATGTCCGCTTCCTCTTTGGAATCCGGTTCGGAAACGATGCCGATTCCGTCGGCATTGTCATAGCCGTTGCAGTACTTGGTTTCCAGCGCCTCATCAACAGGTGCATCTGCCGCAAACGCAGTCACGCCAAAGCCGCTGAGGACACCTGCGGCAACCATGGCTGCCGCACCGGCTGCGGAACCCTTCAGAAAGTCTCTGCGGGAAATGTTCTTGCTCATTACTTTGTACCTCCTGTAAGTATTTGATTTCGTGCTTTCATTATATCGCCCCTCAATTCAAAAAAGAATTCAATCTTTGTCACATTGGCATTAAAACATATTCAATGCCATGATTTGAAAAGAAGCGGAGTCTCCCCCGCTTCTTTTCTCTCTTTATGATGTCCGTTTTCTGATTTGTTCAACCGCCTCTGACGTGCAGCACAACGGATACGGCAATCAACGCCGCAACGACGATGACCGCAAAGAGGATCGTTGCCCGTTTCATCATCGCCTTGCGGTGCTTTTTCATCTCTTCCTGCTGCCGCCGGACCTCTTCCTGTCTGGCTTTCGCCCGAGCCTTGGCAGCCTTGGCATTTTTATCCGCCTTTTTCGCGACATTGGAATAGAACTTCACGGCATCTCCCACCGTATCATTGTGTACTTCTTCCACAAATTCCTTGATCGGATTGATAAATTCGGATTTTTTCATAGTGGTGTTCACGGTCCTTCATTAGATATGGATACAGTATAGCAAATTACTGCATATTCTTCAACCGATGAGAGCAGTCATATTTA
>JAGAFT010000082.1 GCA_017627975.1 Oscillospiraceae bacterium | reverse complement strand
GCGTAAAGAATTACGCAGGCCAGAATGCCCGCCAACGGATTTCCACACAGATCCGGAATGAATGCAAGTCCTGTCAACCCCAACACAGACAGCACCTCGGAAGCAACTACGCTTCTTCTGTATCCGATCCTGTCGACAAACCGGGCGCAGAACACATCTACAACAAGCTGTGTAAAATAGAAAACTGTAGAGATCAAAGCAATCTGCCCCAGGGGAATGCTATAGTCTGAATGAAATTTCAGAAACAGCAGCGGTGCAAAATTGGCTGCGATGGCCTGGGTGATAAAGCCCAGGTAGCAGGCAATCAGAGTTTTTCGATAATTCTTTTGCATCTTCTTTAATCCTATTCTATCGTTCTCGCCAGAGTTACCAATGTGCGCTGTAGTCGTTTTTCCCGTATTGTTATGCTGCTTTCCGGCAATGATCCAGATATTCGAAAATGATCATTTCATCCTCAAAGCAAGATGTAAACAATTCGGGTTCCTGGCGATCGTCTCTCATCCTCAGCATTGCGGTGATCCCTTGGATACGCCCCACGAAGGTTGTCAGATCAAACTGCTCTCCCTCCGGAGTGACCAGCAATACCGTTCTCTTGCATCTCTTAATCATGTCCTCAAACATCCTCAGCTCTTCCTCATTCCTGATCGTCATTGCAATCTGCTCCTTTCTTGGTCTGGCTTCCTGGATGTATTGAATTATATCCTAATGGACCGCTGATTTCATTAGACAAAAGCTTATAACTATAGTACAATATAACAAATATCTTAATTGACGGAGAATGTGCTATGTCGGCCGTAAAAGCTTTTTCAACTATTAGAACGGATGAAACCCTCATGGAAACCGCTACGCATGGGAATGCGGCTTTTCCATTTCAGTATTATTATGAGGACATCTGGGATTTTGATTTTCATTGCGTAGATTGGCACTGGCATCCTGAACTTGAGTATGTTTATGTTGAATCCGGTCAGGCGATTTGTTTTGTCGGGGAGGACAGAATGGTTATTCCCTCCGGTAACGCTCTGCTGATTAACAGTAAGGTTATTCATCGTTTTGAGGCGAGAGAAAGCACTGTTATCCCAAACACAGTATATTCTCCGTTTTTGATTGCATCCGAGGAAAGCCTGATCTACAGGAAATATATCTATCCGCTTGTCGCGGATGGCCCAAACAGCATACTGCTTGATAAAACTGTTCCCTGGCAAAATACCTGTATTCAATGCATGATAAAAGTGTTTGATTTTCAGAACCAAAACGGTAGTGAAATCGACACAGTAGTAAACCTGCTTGAATTCTGGAATGAGATTTCAAAACACTGGCATCCAGAAAGAAAAACTGGAAAAACAACATCTGATCGGGAGGCTCAGGCCAGACTACAGATCATGATGCAGTTTATCCAGGAGCATTACCGTGAAAATATCCATCTGGAAGATATCGCTGCTGCTGTTCATATTGGAAAAAGCACTGCTTTACAGATTTTTCATCAGGGAATCAATCAATCACCTATAGCGTATCTCATTCGTTATCGGTTGAAGCGGGCTGCAATATTGCTTACATCTACCGAGAAAACTATCTCAAGCATTGCGGAAGCCACAGGCTTTGAAAGCTCGACGTATTTTTGCCGAAAATTTAAAGAGCTCTATTGTACGACACCAACTGTATATCGAAATCAAACAAAAAATTGAAAAAAGCCCTGCCAGGTTTCACTCCGGCAGGGCTGCTTCATGGGGCTGAACGGAGAAGAGGGCAGAAAGACCGGGCGGCGATTCATGCACGGGCCTGTTTCAGGCTTCGTAAATAGGCCTTCTGTTCCGGGGTGATCCGGTAGCTCTCCGTGGCCTTCTGGATCGCCTTGTTGTGTGTCCAGGGATCCAGCTTCCGCTCTTCCAGAAACGGAAGAACGGCGTCATACTGCTTCGCCAGTGCCGTGGCGAAGTACCAGGCAGCCATCATCCGGACGTAGTACTCCTCCGAGCGGACGGCACAGACCATCTCGGGGTAGACCGGATCAAAGCAGTCGTCCAGAAAGTGGTCCATCAGCATCCGCATTCCGAAGCGTACGGAATAGGTCTCACCCGAAGAGAGCCACCGGCGGATGAAATCAAGCAGCTCCTGCCGGTGCTTCCGGAAGCTCCGGGGCGACATCTGGTCGCAGGTGGCCCAGTTGTCGACGAAGGGGAGAAAGCGGTTCACCGCGGTGAGACATGCATCGTAATCCTTCATTTCCGAGAGCAGAAAGGCGTGCAGCTGATTCTCATCAAAATACAAATGCGGAAGCGCATCCAGAAATTCGCCGATGTCCGGCCGCTTACTCAGATCCCTGGCAAGCTTCCGCAGAGCCGGAGTCCGTACCCCGATGGCGGAGCCGGGAGAGACCGTCGGGATCAGCTTACTCTGAAAATCCCGGTACTGTACATCCTGCAGGCGGAACAGTTCTTCTCTGATTTCGTCGATGATCATATCCGAATCCTTTCGAAATGATTTTGCATAAGCGAGGGCTCCCAAAACAGGGAAAATACACCGCAGCGGGACGGTCCGGCGGCCGGCTGCGGAATCATCATAGCACAGCGAAAGGGAAATATCCATCCTGTATTGCAACAAAGACAGAATGGGTGTTTTTTGTTGCCCGGTGTGGCGGATTCTGCTATAATCTGACTATCCTCAGAACAAGGATGTGTTCCGATGAACAGAAAAAAACTTCCGCCGGAAAAACGGCCGGAGAGGTACGGAAAGTGAAAAAGCTGTTATCCATTCTGTTGGTTCTCTTCTGCCTATTCGGATGTGCGCTTTATTTCTTTCCAGACTATCTGCCGCGGGAACTGCACCCCGCTTCTCACTCACTCAGGCAGTGGGTGGAATCGCTGGAGAAACGGATCTGGCCGCAGCCGGAACCGAGCCCGGATGCCCTGTCCTATGAAGTCATCCGCGCAATCGACGGGGATACCCTGCTGATTTCCATGTATGGTACGGAGGTGACGATCCGCCTGATCGGCATCGATGCGCCGGAGAGCGTTCACCCGGACGTGGAGAAGAATACCCCCGAAGGGGAGCAGGCCGCGCTGTGGCTGAAGCAGTACATGGCGGGGAAACGGGTGACGCTGGAGTACGATCAGGAGCTGAACGACCGCTTCGGCCGGACGCTGGCCTATGTTTATGTGGACGGCTTCATGCTGGAAGATGTGCTGCTGACGATGGGCCTGGCAAGAACGCTGACCATGGAGCCAAACACAAGATATCAGCACCATTTTGAACTGCTGGAAAAGGAAGCCAGAGAAGGCGGCTCCGGCTTCTGGGGAACCGGATTTTTTGAGAGATGAGACGATGAGTGAAATTGAGAGACTGGAAGAAATCGTAAAAAAACTGCGCAGCGAAAACGGCTGCCCCTGGGACCGGGCGCAGACCCACGAAACCCTGAAGCCCAGCTGCATTGAGGAAGCTGCAGAAGTGATCTGTGGCATCAATATCCTGAAGGATACCGGCGATGCGGAGAATCTGAAGGAAGAGCTGGGTGACCTGCTGTTTCATGTGATGCTCCATGCGGTTCTGGCGGAAGAGGAGGGCCTTTTCACATTTGAAGATGTAGCAAAGACCATCTCCGACAAGATGGTCAGAAGGCACCCGCATGTGTTTGAAGACGCCGTCTTTGAGTCGAGAGAAGCACAGCTGAAAGCCTGGGAAGAGATCAAAAAAGCAGAGAAAGCAGGCAAAGAGTGGTGTGCGGATTATCTGCCGGAAGCGTTCAACGAAGCGGAGAAATTCATCCAGAAGGCCCGGGAGAGAAAAGGATACACGTAAGCAGGAGTGCATGCGATAGGAGATCGATTGCGCAATGGAAGAAAGAACATACAAAACCCCTTGCGGAACGATTCATTACTGGACGAATGAGATACAGCCTGATTCAGAAACAGCCCTGGTGTTCCTGCCGGGATTGACTGCGGATCATCGACTGTTTGAAAAACAAATCGAGTATTTTGAAGAGAAATACCGTGTTCTTGTTTGGGATGCTCCGGAACATGCAGCATCCTGGCCGTTTGAGTCTGCTTTTGATCTGCGCGATAAGGCGAGCTGGCTGGATGAAATTCTGAAGCAGGAGAAAATAACTGCACCGATTATCGTCGGCCAGTCCATGGGCGGATATGTCGGACAGATGTATTCTCAGTTGTTCCCGGATCAGCTGAAGGGATTCATCTCCATTGATTCCGCACCGCTTCAGAGGGAATATGTCACCTCGATTGAGATATGGCTGCTGAAACGAATGGAGCCGGTCTATCGGTATTACCCCTGGAAGTCTCTGCTGAAGTCGGGGACTAACGGCGTCGCCACATCGGAATACGGCAGAAAACTGATGCGCGATATCATGATGGTCTATGACGGTGATCAGGCCAGATACGCGCGTATTTCCGGCCATGGGTTTCGGATGCTGGCGGAGGCGATGGAAGCGAATCTCCCTTATCCGATCAGGTGCCCGGCACTTCTGATTTGCGGAGAAAAGGATCACGCGGGCTCCTGCATCCGGTATAATAAAGCGTGGCACAGGAAAACCGGCATTCCGATCGAATGGATCAAAGGGGCCGGACATAACTCCAACACAGATGCACCGGACGTCGTTAATGCTCTGATAGAGGGCTTTTTGAAGCAGCATCCATCATAGCCGCATTTGCTCATGATATGGCAGGGCTTCGGAAGCACGTTCCCTGTTGAAGAGCCGTGGGATATCTGCTATACTTCACACAGAGAACAGGGACCAAACCGAAAAAGCAGCGCCGCAGTTTACGGAACACGGATCAGAAGCGGGAAGGCGAGGATGGGATATGAAAAACAGGGAACACAGGAAAAAGATGCTTGCGCCGATTGTGATTACGGTCGTATTTATCCTCTATCTGATCGGATACGGAATTGCACTCGCGGTGGCCACGGAATGGAGCCCCGTCATGCTCCTGATCGCGATCCCGCTGGTTGCGCTGGGAATCGGTATGGTATACACCCTGAAATCAAGAATAAAAGAAATAAGGAGCGGTGAAGAAGATGATCTTGGTAACTACTGAAACAGTCAGCGGACGGGAACAGGAGACGCTGGGCATGGTCAAAGGCAGCACGATTCAGACTGTGAACGCGGTCAGAGACATCGGGGCCGGACTGAAAACACTGGTGGGCGGCGAACTGACTAAGTACAACGAAATGATGAATACGGCCAGAGCCCTCGCAACCAAGCGAATGGTGGAGGAAGCGGAAGCGATGGGCGCAGACGCGGTCGTGTGCGTGAGATACGGCTCCGCATCCGTCATGCAGAGTGCCGCGGAAGTTCTGGCCTACGGAACAGCAGTTAAATTCAAGTAATCGGTTTTGCGCCTTTTGGCAATCAACTATCTTTTGAGACAGGTAAAAAAGCAAAAATAAACACGAGAGGAGCAAACAAGTGAGCAAAGAAATCGCAAGAAGAGACTTCCTGAAAGCAGCGGCTGCAGGTGCGGCCGGCCTTGTGGCCGCCGGCACGCTGGGCGGCGTGACGGCCTTTGCCGAGGAAGAGAAAGAGACCGGTCTTCCCTTTGAAGGAAAGAAGAAATTCGCCGGGATCGGAAGCTGCCGCATGGTGACGGACGACATTGTTTACATCGGCGTGAGCGACCGGCGCATCCAGCTGTTCGAGAACGTGTATCCCATTCCCCGCGGCGTGGCATACAACTCCTATGTGATTCTGGATGAGAAGACGGTTCTGGTTGATACGGTGGACCGCTCGGTAACGGGCCAGTTTTTTGAGAATCTGACCGCGGTGCTGGACGGGCGAGACCTGGACTATCTCATCGTGAACCACATGGAGCCGGACCACAGCTCGGCCATCTCCGAGGTGCTGGTACGCTATCCCAATGCCAAGGTGGTCTGCACCCTGACGGCCTCCCTGATCCTGAACCAGTTCTTCGCCTGCGACATCTCGGACCGCAGCATCCTGGTGGGCGAGGGCGACACCCTGAACGTCGGCAAGCATACGCTGGCCTTTGTCACGGCGCCGATGGTCCACTGGCCGGAGGTCATGATGACCTATGACACGGTTTCCGGAGCGCTGTTTTCTGCGGATGCGTTCGGCAGCTTCGGTGCGCTCAACGGCAATCTCTTTGCCGATGAGGTGGACTTCGAGAAGGACTGGCTGCCGGATGCCCGCCGCTATTACTGCAACATCGTCGGCAAGTACGGCAAGCAGGTGCAGGATGTTCTGACCAAGGCCGGTACGGTGGATATCAAGATCCTGTGTCCCACACATGGCCCGGTCTGGAGAGAGAACCTGGGCTGGATCATTGAAAAGTACAGCCTGTGGAGCAGCTACACCCCGGAAGAAAAAGCGGTCATGGTGGTCTACGGCTCGGTTTACGGCGGAACAGAGAGCGCGGCCAACTCTCTGGCGGCGCAGATCTCCCAGAACGGAGTCGCCGATGTGGCGGTCTATGACGTATCGAAGACCCACGTCAGCGAGCTGATCGGCGAGGCCTTCCGCTGCAGTCACATCGTCCTTGCGTCCATCACCTACAACATGGGCATCTTCACCCCGATGAAGAACTTCCTGCTGGACCTGGAGGCGCACAATCTGCAGAACCGCTGCTTTGCCCTTGTGGAAAACGGCAGCTGGTCCCCGGCCTCCGGCAAGCTGATGAAGGAGATCATCGACCGGCTGCAGGGCTGCAGTGTGGTCGGGGAGACCGTCACCATCATGTCCAGCCCCGACGGCGGCGATGCCGACGCGTTGAAAGCGCTGGCCGATGCGGTAACGGCTTCGGTACAGAACGGCGGAGAGACCGCCCCGGCGCCCGAGAACACGGAGACGAAGAAATGGGTCTGCAAGATCTGCGGCTACGTCTATGAGGGGGATGAGGTCCCCGAAGACTACACCTGTCCGATCTGCGGAGCGGGCCCGGCGGCCTTTGAAGAAGCCTGACAGAAAAGCGATGTCGATTACCGGCAAAAAAGCGTCATGAAAGGATAGACAGCCGTTAAGAAATCGCTTATAATAATCATATATCAGATAAGGGGGTATTTTTATGGAAGCACTTACCAATCTCTGCACGACGGTAGTCGGAAAAGTATTGCTGGCGATTGTTGTCTGGTTCATCGGAAAGTTCATTGTGGGCAAAATCATGCAGCTGGTCGGAAAGATCAAGGTCCTGGATAAGATCGAGCCGAACACGCGTACCTTTGTCCTCAGCGCTTTAAAGTGGCTCCTCTATATCATCCTTGTCGTCTCCATTGTCGCGATTCTGGGTGTCCCGATGGCGTCGGTGATCACGGTCCTCGGCACGGCAGGCGCCGCGATTGCCCTCTCGCTTCAGGGCTCGCTCTCAAACCTCGCCGGCGGCATCATGCTCGTGATCTTCCGTCCGTTCAAGGTGGGTGATTTTGTGGAGGCCTCCGGCGTTACCGGCACGGTAAAGGAAATCACGCTCTTCTATACGGTTCTGAACACCGTGGATAACTGCAGAATCAATGTCCCGAACGGCGCACTGATGAATGCCAACATCGTGGACTATTCCGCAGAGGCAACCCGCCGCGTCGATCTCAGCTTTGCATCGGCCAAGAGCGAGGACCCGAAGAAGATCCAGAGCCTCATGCTGGAGGTGATGGAGCAGAACGAAAAGGTGCTCAAGGATCCGGCTCCTTTTGCGCGGCTCTCCGGCGGCACGAACGAGGCCATGCAGTTTACGGCCCGCGCATGGTGCAAGACGGAGGACTACTGGGATGTCTACTTTGACCTGACCCAGGCCATTACGGAAAAACTCGGGGAAAACGGTGTCCAGGCTCCCGCGATGCGCGTGATCAGCGAAAAGTAAAGCGGATCCGCCCGGCTTCGGCGTTTTCCGACACGGGAAGCCGCTGTGCCGGCACAGCTAGAATCATACATCGGCAAAATGCATAAGAAATTTGTAGTTTCTTGTGCATTTTGCCGATTTTTTTGTCAAGATCTGTTTTTTTATCACTTTTTTCATTATAATGTCAAACGCAGGAAAGCGATTTGCTTTTTATTGCAATTCGCTTTCCAAAACAACACGGGAGGATTGCCCCAATGAAGCTGATGAAGACTGAGGACGCGGTCGGACAGGTCCTGTGCCATGATATCACCCAGATCATCCGCGGTGTGACGAAGGACGCGGTGTTCCGCAAGGGCCATGTGATTCGGGCGGAGGATGTGCCGGTACTGCTGAGTGTGGGCAAGGACACGGTCTATATCTGGGAAAATGACGAAACCATGCTCCACGAAAACGACGCGGCCTATATCCTGCGGGATATCTGCATGAACGCGAACATGACGGCCACGGAACCGAAGGAAGGCAAGATCGAACTGATCGCCGATACGGATGGCCTGTTCCTCGTCGACCTCGAGCGCCTGCGGGCGGTGAACGCCCTGGGGGACATGATGATTGCGACGCGGGCGTCCGGCTTCATGGTGAAAAAAGGCGACAAGCTCTGCGGCACCCGGGTGATCCCCCTGGTGATCAAGAAGGAGCGCATGGAAGCGGCGAAGCAGGCGGCGGGCAGAGAGCCCATCATGCAGCTCCTCCCGGTGAAGCCGAAGAAGTACGGCCTGGTCACCACCGGAAACGAAGTCTTCTACGGACGCATCGAAGACACCTTCACGCCGGTCATCCAGGCGAAGATGGCGGAGTTCGGCTGCGAGATGCAGGAGCATGTGGTGCTGAA
Organism: Oscillospiraceae bacterium; assembly: GCA_017627975.1. The sequence continues at coordinate 2,591 of JAGAFT010000082.1, read as the reverse complement.
CGACGACCACGAGAAGATCACGGCCGCGATTCAGGGAATGCTGGAGAAAGGCTGCGAAATGGTGGTCTGCACCGGCGGCATGAGCGTGGACCCGGACGACAAGACCCCGCTTGCCATTAAAAACACGGGCGCGAACATCGTCTCCTACGGCGCACCGGTGCTGCCGGGTGCCATGTTCCTGCTGGCCTACACGGACGACGGCCGCCCGGTCTGCGGCCTACCCGGCTGCGTCATGTATGCCAAGCGGACGATTTTTGACCTGGTGCTGCCGTATCTGGTCACCGATACGCCGGTTACGAAGGAACATCTTGCAGGCCTGGGCCACGGCGGCCTTTGCCTCAACTGCAAGGTCTGCCACTTCCCGAACTGCGGCTTCGGAAAGGGAGTATGAGAATAGGCGGTGTGCTGGACAAGCCCCGCATATAGGAACGGTGAAATACCCGTAAAAATTCACCCTGTCACACACCGCCGCCGGCGGTGTGCTGGACAAGCCCCGCGTATATGAACGGTGAAATATCCGTTTATATAAATTTAAAGTCCCTGAAACATGGGAAGAAGGAGAAACAAAATGAAAAAAGCACTTTCCCTGCTGCTGGCGCTGACGATGCTGTTTGCGCTGGCCGTACCGAGTGCCTTCGCCGCCGACGCGGAGAAGACGGAACTGATCGTCTTTGCCGCGGCATCGATGACGGAGACGCTGAACCAGATCAAGGAACTCTACGAGGCGGAAAACCCCGATGTAACCCTGGTCTATAACTTTGACTCTTCCGGCACCCTGAAGACGCAGATCCAGGAAGGGGCGGACTGCGACGTGTTTATCTCCGCCGCGCCGAAACAGATGAATCAGCTGGACGCCTCCAAGGACAAGGAAGCCAATCCCGACGGCCTCGATTTCGTCCTGCAGGGCAGCCGGATCAACCTCCTGGAGAACAAGGTCGTCCTTGCCGTTCCGGAAGGAAATCCCAAGGGGATCGAGAGCTTCGACCAGCTGGCGGAGCTGCTGGCGGCCGGCGATGTGTTCCTGGCCATGGGCAACAGCGATGTCCCGGTGGGACAGTATACCCAGAAGATCCTGGCCTTCTACGGCCTGAATGAAGAGGAACTTGCCAAGGCCGGTTCCGTCACCTACGGCACCAACGTGAAAGAGGTTACCACACAGGTCTCCGAAGCGAGTGTTGACTGCGGCGTGGTCTACGCCACCGATGCGTTCTCCGCCGGCCTCGACAGTGTGGACGCAGCCACCGCCGAGATGTGCGGCCAGGTCATTTACCCCGCTGCGGTCCTGAACGTCAGCGCCAATCCGGAAGCGGCACAGGCGTTCCTGGACTACCTGACCGGACCGGAGGCCACCGAGGTCTTTGAAGCGGTTGGCTTCAGCGCGATGACCAAGGAGGCCGAAGCAGAGACCGAGCCTGCGCCCGAGGCCTCCCCGGAGGCGACGCCCGCGGCATAATCCTGTAATGAATCAGGCATCGGGAGGCTTGTATGCCGCCCGATGCCCTGGAGTATTCCTATGAGTTTTGACTGGTATCCTTTGTGGAATTCCCTGCGCATCGCGGCGATCAGCTGTGTGCTGGTATTTTTCCTCGGTATCTTCTTTGCCTACTATGCCGCGAGACTGCCGCGGGCCGTCAAGGGCGTGCTGGATGTGATCCTCACGCTGCCGATGGTCTTGCCGCCCACGGTCTGCGGTTATTTCCTGCTGCTCATTTTCGGCATGAAGCGCCCCCTCGGCATCTTCCTGCTGAAGTTCGGCATCAAGTTCGTCATGACCTGGTACGGGGGCGTGCTGGCGGCCTCGGTCGTCGCCTTCCCGCTGATGTACCGGACGGCGAGAGGCGCCTTTGAGAGCTTTGATCAGACGCTGGCCTATTCCGGGCAGACCCTGGGCCTGAGCAACACCTATATCTTCTGGCGGATTCGCATGCCCGCCTGCCGACAGGGGATCCTGGCGGGAACCGTGCTGGCTTTTGCGCGCGCGCTGGGCGAGTACGGCGCCACCAGCATGCTGATCGGCTACACCCCGGGACGCACCGCAACCATTTCGACCACGGTCTATCAGCTCTGGCGGACCAACGACGAGAAAGGCGCCATGTTCTGGGTGCTCATCAACCTTGCCATCAGCACGGTGGTCCTGCTGACGGTGAACATGCTGGAAGCAAGGCAGAAAAAGGCGGTGAAGGCATGAGTCTGATCGTCGACATCCACAGGGCGCTCGGGTCGTTTCGCCTGGATGTGCGCTTTGAGGCGGAAAACGGCGTCACCTGTCTTCTGGGGGCGTCCGGCTGCGGCAAGAGTTTTACGCTCAAGTGCATCGCGGGAATCGAAAAGCCGGACAGCGGCCACATTGAGCTGGACGGTACGGTGCTCTATGACTCTGAAAAGCACATCAATCTCCCGCCGCAGAAGAGGCAGGTCGGCTATCTCTTCCAGAACTATGCCCTGTTTCCGAATATGACGGTGCGGCAGAATATCCTCTGCGGCCTGCATCGGGAAAAAAACCGGGCGGAAAAGGAGCGAAAGCTCAAAGAAATGCTGAAGCTGATGCAGCTGGAAGGTCTGGAGAATCATCGGCCTTCCCAGCTCTCCGG
>JAGAFT010000081.1 GCA_017627975.1 Oscillospiraceae bacterium | reverse complement strand
TGGACCTGAGAATGTATCTGAGAGATGAGAGCGACGAAATCGCCGCTCTCATCCGCGACTTTCTTCGTGTGCTCACCGATCTCGCCGAGAAGCACACCGAAACCATCATGCCGGGCTACACCCATCTGCAGCGGGCCCAGCCGGTGAGCTTCGGCCACTACATGATGGCCTATGCTATGATGCTGCTGCGTGATCTGGACCGGCTGAAGGACTGCAGAAAGAGAATCAACATTTCTCCCATCGGCTGCTGTGCCCTGGCGGGGACCACCTACGACACCGACCGGTATCTGGAGGCGGAGAAGCTGGGCTTTGACGGCATCTGTCTCAACAGCATGGACGGCGTCTCGGACCGGGATTTTGCCCTGGAGCTGCTGAGCGCACTGTCGATTCTCATGATGCACCTCTCGCGGCTCTCTGAAGAGCTGATCCTCTGGGCCAGCTGGGAGTTTCGTTTTATCTCCTTCTCCGATGCCTACACCACGGGTTCTTCCATCATGCCGCAGAAGCGCAACGCCGACATGGCCGAGCTGGTGCGCGGGAAGACCGGGCGGGTCTATGGGGACCTGATGGGCCTGCTCACCACGCTGAAAGGCCTGCCCCTTGCTTATAACAAGGACATGCAGGAGGACAAAGAGGGCGTTTTTGACGCCTGCGACACGGTGAAGATGTGTCTGAAAATCATGACTCCGATGCTCGCGACCATGACCGTGAACCGGGAAAACATGCTGCGCGCGGCACAGGGCGGCTTCATCAACGCCACCGATCTTGCCGACTGGCTGGTGAAGAAGGGGATGCCCTTCCGGAATGCCTATAAGATCTCCGGGCAGCTGGTGCGGACATGCATGGAGAGCGGACAGGTTCTGGAGACGCTTCCGCTGGAGACGTACCGGACGTACAGCGAACTCTTCGACGAAAGCCTCTATGAGGCCATCGACCTGAAGACCTGCATGGAAAAACGGATCAGCGAGGGCGGCACTTCGGCAGCCTCCGTGGAAAAGCAGATTGCGTTTGTCAGAAAGGAACTGAACCAATGACAAAGGTTTTTATAGACGGCAGCGCCGGCACCACCGGCCTGCGGATTCATGAGCGCCTGGCCGATCGGAAGGAACTGGAGATCCTGAGCCTGCCGCCGGAGCTGCGGAAGGACAGGGCGGCCAGGGAAGAGATCCTGAACGCCGCGGATGTGGCTTTCCTCTGCCTGCCGGATGCGGCGGCGATTGAGGCGGCGGACCTGGTGCACGGCGATACCGCCGTCATCGACACCTCTACCGCCCACCGCACCGAGCCGGGCTGGGACTACGGCTTCCCCGAGCTCCACGGCCTGCGGGAAAAGATCGCCGTCAGCCGCCGGATCGGAAATCCCGGCTGTCACGCCAGCGGATTCATCTCCCTGGTGGAGCCCCTGGTGCATGAAGGCCTGGTGTCGCCCGACACGGCGTTCACCTGCTTCTCGGTGACCGGATATTCCGGCGGAGGAAAGAGCATGATCGCCGACTACGAGGCAGAGGGCAGAGACGCAGCGCTGGATTCGCCCCGGCAGTATGCCCTGGGCCAGAGCCACAAGCACCTGAAGGAGATGGTGAAGATCTCCGGTCTTACGACGGCTCCGTTCTTCTGCCCGATTGTCGCGGACTATTACAGCGGCATGGCGGTGACGGTGCCCCTGTTCCGGAAGGACCTGAAGGGAAGCGTCGAGGACGTGAAGCAGCTCTATCAGGCCTGCTACCACAGCAAGGTTGTCCACTATGAGGAATATACCGAAGGTCTGATCGCCGGAAACGCCCTCTCCGGGCGCGACGACATGGTGATCACGGTGGCCGGCAACGACGAGCGGATCCTGCTGATCTCCACCTTTGACAACCTGGGCAAAGGCGCCTCCGGTGCGGCCATCCAAAACATGAACATTCTTCTGGGACTTGACGAAACCACCGGACTTGCAGTATAACAGAGCGAAACTGAACCCCTTTGAAG
>JAGAFT010000080.1 GCA_017627975.1 Oscillospiraceae bacterium | reverse complement strand
ACTCGCACAGGCCGGATATTACAGTATCCTTGACCGATACGAGTCTCTGCACTTATACGGTTGAACCGCGTAGTACCGAGCGGTACGCTACGTGGTGTGGGAGGACGGTCACTCAATTAACGGGTGACCTCCTACCCGATTGCATTAATAAATATCAGGGCAGTGATTCCGCATGAATCACTGCCCTGCGCACAATTACTGTTGTACCTGATATCAGGCGGACTTACGATGCTTAGCCGTGTCAGGCCGGAAGAGGCTCACACAGGCGGATCCTCTTCATCCGTGTCGAAGCCGCCGGCAAGAAGCTTCTCCGCCATTCTCCGGCTGCCGAGAATCCAGATGTAGTCACCCGCCTGAATGGTCATGTTGACATCCGGCTGGAGGATCGGAAGATTCTGGCGCTGAAGGCCGAGAATCATACAGTCGTACTTCTCGCGCAGCGCACTGGAGCGGATGCTCTTTCCGGCCAGCTCCGAGTCCTTCCGGACCTTGATCGCATAGGCAAAGACCGCATACGGAGAATCGGCCTGGCTCTCGGTATAGGCGCGAAGTGTGGGGAGCTCCTCATACTCCTGCATGCCGAGGCTGAGGCGCAGGGAACGCAGATCCTCCGCTTTCCCGACGAGGATGAGAAGATCGCCTTCGCGAAGCTCCAGCGTGCCGGAGGGCATATTGCGGACTTTGTGGTTCCGGACGACCTGAATGACGTTGACACTGAAATGACTGCCCCAGGCGAGCTGCTTGAGCGTCCGTCCGTAGAGTTCCGGCGGGCAGGTCAGCTGCTGCACAAAAAGGGCCTCATCGAGCCATTCCATCTCATCTTCGGCGCCGACCTCGCGCTGAAGATTCCGCTCGTTGAAGTTGGCCATGAAGCGCGCCTCGGCCGAAACATACGCCGAGGACATCCAGCCGCTTCGGTAAATCAGCAGAATCGCCGCGGCGATGAGGGGGATGAGCACCCAGCTGTGCAGCTCGAGAATTGTCTGCAGCGGGAAAAAGGCGATCAGTACGATCAGCATGAAGCGAAGCGCGGTCAGCGCGATCAGGGGGAGCCGATAATAACGGTTCTTAACCCAGAGCGTGGTATATTCCGTCGAGTGCAGGTCCAGCATCGGCCGGATAAACAGGGAAATCCCGACGGCGCAGAACAGAATGCTGACCGCCTGGGCGATCCATGGCTTCGGAAGGGTATCCTGCAGGAAAGGATAGAGCAGCAGCTGGCCCAGCAGCGATACACCAAACATCAGGACCCCGTAAAAAACGGTGACTTTCACGTAGCGCCGCAGATAATTGGCCCAATCGCTGTCCTGGGTTTCGGAGACCGGCGGGGCGTCCGTCGTGTAACGCTCCAGCTTCTCGCCGAGCTTTTTGGGGAGGAGACGCCGGCTCAGGAGATAGAGCCGGTCTGCGTTCTTGATGAAGGCCGGTGTCGTCAGGGTGGTGATCACCGAGACGGAGACAATAATCGGATAAAGGTAATCTGAAATCACGCCCAGATTCATGCCCAGGGTCGCGATGATAAAGGCAAATTCACCGATCTGCGCAAGAGAAGCGCCGCAGTGTACCGCAATACGAAGCGGCTGGCCGGAGAGCAGCACACCGAGGGAAGAGATGGTGAGCTTTCCGAAGACCGTGACAAGAGTGATAATCACAATCGGCAGGGCATACTTCACAATCATGGACGGATCAATCATCATACCGACGGAGAGGAAGAAGATCGTCCCGAAGAGGTCTTTGATCCCAGAGGTCAGGTGCTCCACACGCTCCGCGTGAATGGTGCCCGCCAGAAGCGAACCGGCCAGGAACGCGCCGAGCGCAGAGGAGAAGCCGAGATGCTCTGCCAGAAGGACCATGCCGAAACAGATGCCGAGAGAGACGATCAGCAGGGTTTCATCGTTCATGAAATCCTTGGCCTTTTGCAGAAAGGTCGGCAGAATATAGATCCCAAGAATCAGCCACAGTGCAAGATAAAGCACCAGCTCGCCCAGCTGCAGCGCAAGGGCGACGCCGGAGATATTCTTGCTCACGGAGACCGTCGAGAGAATGATCATCATGAAAATGCCGGCGATGTCTTCAATGACAAGCGTCCCGAAGACCAGCTCCGCAAACGGCTCCCTGCGCACATTCAGCTCATCAAAGGCCTTGATGATGATGGTGGTGGAGCTCATGGAGAGCATGCCGCCGAGGAAAATACTGTCCATCATCGGCCAGCCCATTGCCTGGCCGACAAGATAGCCGAGAACCAGCATGCCAAGCACTTCGGTCAGAGCCGTAATGACGGCGGTCCCGCCGACACTGGCAAGCTTGTGAAGATTAAACTCCAGGCCGAGGCCGAACATGAGAACGATGATGCCAATCTCGCTCCAGGTCTCGATGGACACAGAATCCACAACCGTGAAGAAGTAGGGCATATACGGGCCGACCAGAAAACCGGCCAGAATATATCCCAATACCAGGGGCTGCTTTATACGCCGGAAGAGGATGGTGACCACCCCCGCGGTCAGCAGCATCACCGCAAGATCCGTTATCAGTTTAGGCATGACTTGCCACCATCCTGTTTCTGTTAAAGCTCATTGGTGTCAAGAAGAATCGTGACCGGTCCGTCGTTTTCGGAATCCACCTTCATCTCCGCGGCAAAGACGCCTGTTTCCACATGAAAACCGCGCTCTCGGCACTCCCGGATCACCTGCTCATAGAGCGGGACGGCGGTCTCGGGCCTGGCGGCGAGGGAGAAGCCTGGACGGCGGGAACGGCAGTCGGCAAAGAGCGTAAACTGGCTGATGATGAGCAGCTCTGCCCCGGCCTTGTCGGGGGAGAGGTTCATCTTTCCGTTTTCATCTTCAAAAATCCGAAGGCCGCAGATTTTGTCGGCGATTTTGGAAGCTTCCTTTTCCGTGTCATCTTTGTGAACACCGAGCAGAACAAGCAGACCCTTCTGAATCCGCCCGTGTACCTCACCGTCGATGACAACGGAGGCGTGATTGACTCTTGTAACAACAGCGCGCATATCGTATATTCCTTTCTGTGATACAACAAACTTCCAAGATTGTATCACAATTTCTGAAAAAACAAAAGGACTTGGCAGAAGAGAGAGTCGATGTTATAATAAATTTCACATATTATTAACCTTATGATTGCTCATGCACGAAGGCGGAAGCCGGATGAGCCGGATTCTTTACGGAAACGAAAAGAGAAGCGATGAAAAAAGTTCTAATCGCCATGAGCGGCGGTGTTGACAGCAGTGTGGCTGCCCTACTTCTGAAAGAGCAGGGCTTTGACTGTGTCGGGTGTACGATGCGCCTGTTTGGCGGGGAAGAGGACGCGGCAAAGACGGAAAAGACCTGCTGTTCCTTGGAAGATGTCGAGGATGCGCGCAGCGTCGCCTGTCGACTCGGAATGCCGTATTATGTGTTCAACCTGACGGATTCCTTCCACGACTGTGTGATCGCGCCGTTTATCGAAAGCTATCGAGAGGGCAGAACGCCGAACCCCTGCATCGACTGTAACCGCTATCTGAAGTTTGAAAAGCTCTATGAGCGGGCACGGGCGCTCTCCTGTGACGCGATTGCGACAGGACATTATGCACGGATCTGCTTTGACGGAAAACGCTACAGCCTGAAAAAGGCGCTGGACCCATCGAAGGACCAGAGCTATGTGCTCTATTCCCTGACCCAGGATCAGCTTGCGCGGACGCTGTTTCCCCTCGGGGAGCTGACGAAACAGCAGACGAGGGAACTGGCCGAAGCCCACGGTTTCCTGAATGCCCAAAAGCCGGACAGCCAGGATATCTGTTTTGTGCCGGACGGCGACTATGCGGGCTTTATAGAACGGACCACGGGACTGACCTTCCCGGCGGGGGATTTCGTAAGTCCGGAGGGAAAGGTGCTGGGCAGGCACAAGGGAATCATCCATTATACGGTCGGCCAGCGCAGAGGACTTGGAGTTTCGGCGAAAGAGCCGCTGTATGTTGCGGGCATTGATCCGGAGCGGAACACCGTTACATTGACGGGGGAGTCCGGTTTCCAGATCAACACCGTCTATGCCGATCAGGTCAATCTCATCTCGGGCGAGGCGCTCACTGAACCGATCCGGGCGAGAGTGAAGCTCCGCTACCGTCAGCCGGAGAGGCCGGCCACGGTGAGCATGGAGGGAGACCTGCTTCGAATCTGCTTTGACGAAACACAGCGTGCCCCGGCCCCCGGACAGGCCGCCGTGCTCTATGGCGAGGACGGAGAGACCGTTCTCGGCGGCGGCACGATACTGCGCAGTGAAAGAAGGGAACCTGCATGAAAAAACAGATCATGGCGCTGCTCCTTGTAATCGTCTTCTGCTCTACGCTAATTCCGATGCAAGCCGGCGCGGACGGAGAGGCCTTTGCAATGCAAATCACGGTAAACGGAGAACAGAAAGCGGTCCGCGCGTACAATGATTCCTATGAGGGCAACCTCTATCTCTCTCTGACGGATCTCGCGGCGGCGCTCGGGGCGACCGAAAAACGGTTTCGGTTTGAGAGGGTCGTCTCCTCCACGGACGGAGAGTATTTCTCCATCACAACGGGGCAGGCCCCGGTCCTTGGATCCGGCGCCGGAGGAGCCACAGGGAGCGCGGCCCCGGTGATGCTGAATCTCGCCCGCAACCGTCTGCTTGTAGACGGCGGAGACCGGAAGTACTATACCTGCAATCCCCAGAACGGCGATCTCTATATGAGTGTCACGGATGTACAGCTGATGCTTGACATGACATTCGAAAAGAGCGGGAACACCTGGACAGCAAAACCGAACCAGCACTTTATCCCGGATATCAAGACCCTGCGTGACGCCGGTTACTTCGACAACATCAGCAGCGTCTATCTCGCTGATGCAAACAGCGGAGAAGCCCTGTTCCTCTGGAACGGATACAGCGAGTTGCCGGTGGCAAGCCTGACCAAACTGCTGAGCTATTATATCCTGAAAGAGGGAATTGCCGCCGGAGAGATCAAAGCCTCCGACTCGGTCCGGATCTCGGATCATGCCTATGCCGTCTCCAGAACCCAGGACGGGATTGTTCCGATGGAAGCGGGAGCATACGTGCCGTTCTCGGAACTGATGGATGCCATGCTGGTTGCCAGCAGCAACGAGGCTGCCATCGCGCTGGCCGAGCATCTCTGCGGCAGTGAAGCGGCCTTTGTGGAGCGGATGAATGCAAGAGCCAGAGAACTTGGCCTCTATTCCGCTTTGATGTATAACTGCAACGGTTTGCCTTCCTACGACGGCGGGAACACCCCGTTCAAACGCCAGAACCGGATGAGCGCGGCGGATCTGTTTCTGCTGACCCAGCTGATTCTGCAGCAGTATCCGGAGATCACGGAGATTACCTCCACGACCCTAGCGCACATGCCCAGCCTGAACGATTACTGGACGGCGAACTCCAACCCGCTGGTCTATAACATGACAGGGATCACCGGGCTGAAGACCGGATCGACAGACCGTGCGGGATACTGTCTCGTGGCGACGATGCCTGTACAGAAAGACGGACAGACGCACAATGTGGTTCTGGTCCTCCTGGGGGCCGAAACCGCGGCCGTCCGGGGACAGGCCGCGGAGATCCTGCTGCGCTATGCCCGCGCACTGTATCAATAATCTATACATAGAAATCTTTTGGTCAGGAGGATCATCATCATGAAACAATTTCTTGTCGTTGTCGACATGCAGAAGGACTTTGTTGACGGTGCGCTGGGCACCCCGGAAGCCGAGGCCATTATTCCCGCGTCCATAGAGAAGATCCGGAACTTCGATGGTGATTTGTTTGTCACTTATGATACGCATTTTGAAGATTATCTCAGTACGGCGGAAGGCCGGAAGCTCCCGGTGCCACACTGTATTTACGGCACTCCCGGATGGGAACTCGACAACAGGATCGGAGATGTGATTGAAGAGCTTCCGCATTATAAAGTCCAGAAGTATACATTCGGTTCTACGACGCTTCCGCTTTTGATGACCGAAGTCGCCGACGGCGAGGATTTCTCAATCGAGCTCATAGGCCTTTGCACAGACATCTGCGTTGTGAGCAACGCGCTTTTATTGAAGGCCCATTTTCCCGAAGCGCCGATCTCGGTCGATTCAAAATGCTGTGCAGGTGTCACTCCGGAGCTGCACGAAGCGGCGCTCAAAACGATGCAAAGCTGCCAGATTACGGTGTTATAACCCTCTGTTCTCAGGCAGCTATCGGGAAGAGGAGATGAATAAATGATAATCTGGATGCTGAGTGCATTGATCATAGCTTTTTTGGTGAGCTATATTTCCGGAAAGCTGTATATTCCATGGCTGAAAAAGCGCGGTTTCGTACAGCCGCTCAAGGATGAAGTCAATCAAATCGTGTATCAGGCAGAGAATTCTCCTGATGAACATAATTAAAACCAACAAGGGAGGCAATGGTTTTTGACCACTGCCTCCCTTGTTGCGTTTAACACTTTCCTGCTCATTTACAATCTATGTTTCCCTCTGCTGCGATCATACGATAAATCCGTTCCGACAGGCTGGGCAAACAGCGTTACCGGGGCAAGAGCTGTGGGCGCAAGCCTACCGGCCCATTATAATTGTTGTCGTTATCGGTAGCTTTCCACGGGCAAGGACACGTTCTGAAAGACCTGCTCTGTTATGGCGATGCTGCCCTGTGTTGCAATCTCGGAAGCATGGTCGCCGGTATCGGTCATTTCAGATCCTACATAAATGGCTGTACATGCATGGGCGGGAATCGAAAGTCCCGCAAACATGAATACGGTTATGAGAAGTGATAGTAGTCTTTTAGAGCACACGAGGCTGCCTCCTTGCATAAATGCTCTGTTATGCCATGTAAGAACAGCATAAGATCATGGTGCTTCAATTCTATACTGAAATGTAAAGAAAAGACCTTGAAACGAAAACATTTCAAGGTCTAATCCTGGCGCAGAAGGAGGGATTTGAACCCTCGCGTGCTTTTTAGACACCTACTCCCTTAGCAGGGGAGCCCCTTCGGCCTCTTGGGTACTTCTGCAGATCCGAACACTCAGATACTATAGCACAAAGAAGGGGAGCTTGTCAAGAAAAAGCTGCGGAACATTTTCAGGAAACCCGAAACGGAGGAGTCTGCGGCATTTCCGATGACGCAGGGGAAGCAAAAGAGAAGCTTACAGCCGCAAAAGGAAAAGCCGCAGGCAAGAAAGCATGCCTGCGGCTGAACTCTTTTGGGAAGGGAAAAACTTACTTGAAGGAGGGGGTGGTATCCTTCTGGATGACGTCGTGGGCGCCGCCTTCCACGATGCTCGTGGAGGAGACAAGGGTAAGGACCGCCTTTTCCTGCAGCTCGGGGATCGTCAGCGCGCCGCAGTTGCACATGGTGTGGCGCACCTTGCTCAGGGTCAGCGCGACGTTGTCCTTCAGGCTGCCGGCGTAGGGAACATAGGAATCCACGCCTTCTTCGAAGGAGAGCTTCTTGTCGCCGCCCATATCATAACGCTGCCAGTTGCGGGCACGTGCGGAGCCTTCACCCCAGTATTCCTTATAATAGGTACCGCCGATGTTGACACGGTTGGTGGGGCTCTCGTCAAAGCGGGCAAAGTATCTGCCCAGCATGACAAAGTCGGCGCCCATGGCGAGGGCAAGCGTGATGTGGTGGTCATAGACGATGCCGCCGTCGGAGCAAACGGGAACATAGATGCCGGTTTCCTCAAAATAGCGGTCGCGCTCGGCGCAGACCTCAATCACCGCGGTAGCCTGGCCGCGGCCGATGCCCTTTGTCTCGCGGGTGATGCAGATGGAGCCGCCGCCGATGCCGACCTTGACGAAGTCCGCGCCGCATTCGGCGAGGAAACGGAAGCCGGCCGCGTCAACGACATTTCCGGCGCCGACCTTGACACTGTCGCCGTAGTGCTCGCGGATCCAGGCCAGAGTGAACTTCTGCCAGTCGGTGTGCCCCTCAGAGGAGTCGATGCAGAGCACGTCCGCGCCGGCTTCAATGAGCGCGGGAACGCGGGTGGCATAGTCGCGGGTGTTGATACCGGCACCGACAACATAGCGTTTGTGCGCGTCCAGAAGTTCGTTCGGATTCTGCTTGTGCATGTCATAGTCCTTGCGGAAGACAAAGTATCAGAGACGGCCGTTGTCGTCGATGATGGGGAGAGAGTTGAGCTTGTGTTCCCAGATGATGTCGTTGGCCTCTTTCAGGGTGGTGCCCTCTTTGGCGCAGACGAGCTTATCAAACGGGGTCATGAATTCACGGACCTTGATGGACGGATCCATGCGGCTGACACGATAATCACGGCTGGTGACGATACCGATCAGTTTCCCTTCGGCGGTTCCGTCTTCGGTCACGGCGACGGTGGAGTGACCGGTTTTTTCTTTCAGCGCGAGAATGTCACGCAGAGTGGCGTCCGGACTGATATTGGAATCGCTGCGGACAAAGCCGGCCTTGTAACTCTTGGCTCTGCGAACCATTGCCGCTTCGTCCTCTACCGTCTGGGAACCATAGATAAATGAAATACCGCCTTCGGTTGCCAGAGCGACGGCGAGTCGATCTCCGGAAACAGACTGCATGATCGCGGATACCATCGGGATATTCATTGTGATGGCGGGTTCTTCTCCCTTGCGGAATTTCACAAGAGGAGTCTTCAGCGAAACATTCTCCGGGATGCATTTCGAGGAGGAGTAGCCGGGGATGAGCAGATACTCGTTAAAAGTATGAGCGGGTTCATTGATAATGGTCGCCATGAATTCTCTCCTTTCATATTACGCCGAAAAAAACGACATTTTTATTATTATAGGGAGCAAAACAACATTTGTCAAGCTTGGAAAAGCAGGAGGACAGCGCTTTTTTTCAGGATAAAGAAAGCTGTACATAAGTTTTTTACATTTTCCGGGAAAAACCTGTTATAATATTAAGATACTATTATAATATTATCTGAAACAGACAAGCTCTGAAAGCGGCCAATCAAAAGAAAGGGAGAGGGGGGACCGGCTTGAAAACGAGCGGCTTGACAAGATTTCTGGCCCTGTGTCTGGCGGTCATCAGTCTCTCCATGCTTGTGGCCGGCGGACTCGGGATCCGTGCGGCGAATAAGGACCGCCGGAAAGATGAGTCTGAACTCCAGGACCTTCGAAGCAGGATCGACGAGTATCGGGAAATCTCTGCCGCGCTGATGGACAGGACTTCCTATGAGCAGCTGAACAAGACACTGGAGGAAAAGCAGAAACAATACGACGCCGATACCGCCAAACACCGCGCCGACCTGAGCACCTATACGGTGACGAACAGCGGTCTTGAAATGGGAACGGCGGCGCTCAACCAGGCGGAGTCGGCGCTGGAGACCGGGAAGACCCAGTATGAGACAGGAAAAAAAGCGCTGAGAGCCAGTCTGAATGCTTTTAACCGGATCTATTCCTACATAGAACCGATTCAGGCACAGACGGAGACGATCCGGGCAATTCTCTTTCGAGCGGAGATGATGCTGAGAGGCGAAGAGGCCGACAGCGGCAATCCCTACGACGGTTCGGTGTACAAGCTGGAACAGGCGATCAGGAACCTGTGCGCGCTGATCGAAAATGATCTTCCGGCGACGCCCACACCCGTGCCGGAGACACCTACACCGGCGCCGGCAACGCCGACACCTGCACCGGAGATGCCCACGCCCGTGCCGGAGACGCCCGCGCCCGT
>JAGAFT010000079.1 GCA_017627975.1 Oscillospiraceae bacterium | reverse complement strand
GCATAGGCTGTGCAATCCGCTGCGATCAATAGCTTTGCACCTTCAAAGAATGGAGCCTGCGTTGGCACCAGCTTGATCTGGCAGGGCCACTGGTTCAGATGGGAAACAGGATGAAATCCTGAATTGGGGGCCTCTGTCGGAGCTGCTTCCTCTTTCCGGCTGAACTGCATCATACGGGAGCCGGGGCAGCCGCCGGTAGGGTGCTGTCCACCTGCAGCCCGATGAGCCATCATTGCGGCCTTGCGCTTTGTCTCGTCCTCCATCTGCATTATCTCTTCAACTGACATGGGATTTCCAGCTTCCACTGATGCAGCTTTCTGCTGTGCTGCCTTTACCGCGGCCTCATCATAAGCCGGGGCTTCGCGCTCCTCGAAAGTGATCGCACCGGTGGGGCATCCCGGCAAACAGTCGCCGAAACCGTCGCAGAAATTCTCCCGGACAAGTTTTGCCTTTCCATTTATGATATCAATGGCACCCTCATGACAGGCGCTGGCACACAGTCCGCACCCGTTGCATTTTTCTTCATCGATCTTTATGATCTTCCGGATCATTTGTAGGCTCCTCCTTTGGCTCTCTTGATTTGATGCCTTGATTATAGTATAGTAAATCAAACGATTCGGTTGTATTTACAACGGAAAGGCCGCTTATGAAAGAATTTGTTCCTGTGCTGAAGAGGTCAAAGCTGTTTTCCGGTGTAGGCGAGGATGATATCACGACCATGCTTTCCTGCCTCGGAGCAAGACTTCGCACATTCAAAAAGGGAGAATATGTACTGCGGCAAGGCGAGCATCTTGATGACATCCTTGTCCTTGCGGAGGGAAGCCTTCACATTCAGAGAGATGATTATTGGGGCAACCGAAGCATTCTTGGACATATCGAAACCGGAGAAATATTTGGCGAGGCATATGTGGCACCGGAAAGCGGGACACTCCTGAATGACGTCGTTGCATTGGAGGACAGCTCGGTTTTTTTCTTTGATGTGAAACGGGTTATCACGACTTGCTCGTCTGCATGCCGTTTCCATACGATGGTCGTACAGAATCTGTTCTTTGCGATTTCTGAAAAGAACAGGGGCCTGGTTCAGAAACTGAATTATATGTCAAGGCGCACAACGAGAGAAAAACTGCTCTCTTATCTCTCCGAAGAGGCGAAAAAACAGAACAGTCCTTACATCGAGATTCCATTCAACCGGCAGCAGCTTGCGGACTACCTGTCGGTCGACAGAAGTGCAATGTCGAACGAACTGTGTAAGATGAGAGATGAAGGGCTTCTGGAGTTTGAGAAGAACCGTTTTAAGTTGCGATAAGGAAGACACAGGACGGTTAATGCTGTATCGCTGCGTTGACATGGTCAAGTTACATGCACACGAGATGAGCTGAGGAAGAACCCCGGTCAGGGAGCCCCGTTCCGGTCGCCGTCACATAGAAGCGTTAATCGACAGAGGGGGAAGATCGGGATGCTTTTCGTAATTATCACTAAAATTCAAAGCAGGGAATTGTCTAAAATGCTGACTCCGACGGACTTTGATCTGCCGGAGCGGTATTTTTTCATACATTCAATTCCGGCTTGTCTATACGAGAGCTTGATCTTTGCAAATTGCACGAAAAATCAACCGATTGGTATTTTTGTTGTGTTCATCTTGCATATTTTGTGCCCATGTGTTAAAATGCGAACGATAGTACAACAATGAGTCAGTATGCATTCTGCCGGGGGAATCCAGAGCTGTTGCGGTGCTTGAAAGCCTGCAGGCGGGATACGCCATGGGGGCATAAGCGGCTCATGTGAACATGTCTGAAAAGACAGGGGGGACGTTTATGGAGAACAAGGCCAAGATTATTACGGTCGCCGGCAAGGGCGGCGTCGGGAAGACATCGATCTGCGCCTGTATTGTGAGACTTCTCGCGGAGAAGTATCCGGACAAGAAGATCCTTGCCATCGACGCGGATCCGGCTGTCGGGCTGTCCGTAGCTCTTGGCGTGGATGTGAAGCTCACGCTGGACGACATTCGGATGAGCATTGTCGACAGTGTGGAGAACGGGGAGACGAAAGAAGCCCTTGAGCTGCTGAGCGAAGCGCGCTTCCGGATTTTCGACGCCCTGGTGGAGATGCCGGGCTTTGCGTTTCTGGCCATCGGCCGGCCGGAGAGCTCGGGCTGCTACTGCAAGGTCAACTCCTACCTGAAGGAAGTGATCGGGCTTCTGGCATCGAGCTTCGACTATGTGGTGATCGACGGGGAAGCGGGGATTGAGCAGATCCAGCGCCGCGTGATGGAGAAGGTGACGCACCTTCTGCTGATCACGGACCAGAGCGCCAAGGGGGCCCAGGTGGTCACGACCATCAAGTCGGTGGCGGACGAGCTGATCGCCTACGAGCGTGTCGGCGCGATCATCAACCGCGTGACGAATCCTGAGCTTGTGCCCCTGACCCAGATCCCGGGGGTGGAGATTCTGACGGCCATTCCGGCGGACGCGTCCTTTGCGGCCAACGACATCCGCGGCCTGAGCGTGATGGACCTCCCCGCGGACAACCTTATGCTCCAGGGGGTGCAGGAAGCACTCCGGAAGATAGAAATCCTGTAAATCCAATAAAAAGAAGAGGTGTAACATTTGAAAGATCTGAAACATCTGATCTACTTTGAGCGCCTGCTTGAGAACGCGGACAACGAGCTGATCGAAAAGCAGAAGGCCGACGGCGGCATCTGTCTCGGCTATACCTGCTTCCACATTCCCGAGGTCCTGCTCAATGTCGATAAGTGCTTCTCAACGAGGCTTCGCGCCCCGAACACCGGGTCGATTGACATTGCGACCTACTACATGTCCAACTACACCTGCGAGTACGCCCGTGCGCTGCTGGAGCGCGCGATCGAGGGCGGCTACAAGTTCCTGGACGCCCTGATCGGGGTGGACGCCTGCTCGATGATGAACCGCTCCATGGAGCATTTCGAGATCCTGCAGGTCAACGACAAGCCGAACTTCTTCGTGACCCACACGGACATGCCCTTCAAGATCACGGACTACACCATTGAGGGCTACCGCAAACAGATGCGCATCCGCGTCCTGGACCGCCTGACGGAGGTCTTCGGGGTGGATACCTCTGACGCGGCGATCCGCAAGGCCGTGGAGGAGCATAACGAGGTCTGCGCAATCATCCAGGAGATCCGCGAGATGCGCAAGGCCGAGAACCCGGTTATCACCGGCTACGAGTTCCACGTCCTGAACCTTGTGACCTACGTATGTCCCAAGAGCCAGATCCTGCCCTACCTGCAGGAGACGCTCGAGGAGCTCAAGAAGCGCAAGCCCGATAAGAAGAACCCGTTCCGCGCCCGCGTGGCCATTGTGGGTTCCGAGATCGACGACCCGAACCTGACGAAGCTGATCGAAGGCTGCGGCGCCCTGGTGGTGTCGGACCGCTACTGCTTCGGCTCCACGCCGGGGCGTGAGGTGATCGAGCTGAAGGACGACGAGGACGCCCTGACCCAGATCTGCCGCCACTACATGGAGGTCTCCGAGTGCGCCCGCTACATCTCGGACGAGAAGGTGCTGCAGCGCCGCGAGACCTCGGACCGCCTGGCGAAGGAGTTCGGCGCCGAGGGCATCATCTACGAGCAGATGAAGTACTGCGACTACTGGGGCTTTGAGCGCGCCCTGGTCAGCCACATCATGCACGACGAGTACGGCTGGCCGGTGCTGTCCATCGACCGCCCGTACAACAACGGCAACTCCGGCCAGCTCCGGACCCGTGTCCAGGCGTTTGTCGAGTCCCTTGAAATCAAGCGCATACATAAAGAGGAGGGCAAAGCATAATGGCGAAAGTGCAGTACCCCAATCCGAAATTCTGGAAAGCGAAAGACAACATTGAGTGGAAGAAACAGGGCGAGAACCTGAAGGAAGTCATGGGCATCTTCGGCGGCATGCTGAAGGAAGTGGACTGGAAGGCCTTCGGGAAGAAGACCGTGGAGGACTTCAAGGCCGACGGCGTGCGCGTGAAGGGCGAGTTCAAGGACTTCATGGCCCTGGATAACGCCGGGAAGTGGGACCGCGTCGTCAACGGCGAGCGCAGCCTGGGCCGCCTCTACCGCAAGGGCGCCATGGCGACCGTCCGGCGTGAGTGGCGCGGCGTCGTGGACACGGCGTACGACTTCTACGAGTGGGCCCGCATGTG
>JAGAFT010000078.1 GCA_017627975.1 Oscillospiraceae bacterium | reverse complement strand
GGAAAGCCCTTCGGAACAACAAGACCTGTTCCCAAGCGGCCGGTTTGTATTTTATGATGCAGCTTGAGAAGATTGTAAGCCAGGCTCAGCAGCGTCCATTCCACTTCAACCTTAACGGAGCTGCGGAGGAGGAAACGACGAAAGCCCATGTCCTGCTTAATCATGGCAAAGACGCCCTCGGCCTGGATGCTGCGGTTCACGCGGATCAGCTTGCCCTCAGCCGTGTTGATGCGTTCCTCCATCTCGGCCTGCTGCCGGGCAAAGCGTTTGGAGACATAGATGACCTTATTGCGCTCTGCCAGAGGCTTCTTGCTGCCGCATGCCCGGATACACTTCCGCAGCCGATACAGTCGCCTCCGTGGGCTTTCAGGACACTGTAATGCTGGGCAACGGTCTCGGGTACCATTTTCTGGGCTTTCGTGAGGTTCAGGAACTTTGTCACATCGGCTACGTCAATGCCGACCGGACATGGGGCACAGTGGCCGCAGTACATGCAGTAGCCTTTCCAGCTGATCTTCGGGAAGCTGGCGAAGGTAGCCGCATAGTCCTTTTCTTCGTCACTGGCAGTCTCATAAGCCAAAGATGCTTTCAGATCATCCAGGCTCTTTGCACCACACATGACAGATGCCACTGCCGGCCGGGTAAGGGCATAATGCAGACACTCAACAGCCGTCATTGCTTTGCCTGCAGGTGAATATTCTTCGCTGGGCAGATCCCCACCGCCAAATGCTTTCATGACGGTAATGCCAACACCAAGTCGCTGGCAGGTCTCATAAAGCTCTTCCCTGACCGGATCAAGATTGAACAGGGGCTTCTCATAGCTTTCATCTGCCCACAAGGTTTCACAGTCTTCATTTCCCGGAAGGAGGTCGAAGCACGGGTTAATACTGAAGAGTAAAGCGTCCAGATGACCGCTCTTTACCGCCTCCAGCGCGACAATCGGATTGTGGCTGCTCATACTGAGATAATGAATCCTGCCGGCGGCATAGTAGATCTCGATCGGGTTCTCCTGCGCATCAACAACATGGGTCTGCAGCGCGGTGAAGACTTCGGACCAGTTGACCGGCGTGGTGATGGCGCCCAGGCCGCCCCAGACCTTCAGATAGAAGGTGGTCTCGGGAACGCGCAGCTTCACACCGTTGAGGTCTGCCGGGGTCTCGATGGCCTTGCTGGCGGTCAGCTGACGCGGGGCGCGGTACTGACGGCCGACAATGTACTTGTCGGTTCCGCCGCTCCGTGCTATGATGGGCAAAACCGAGGAAAGAGGGTCTCTTCATGTCCATTCACTATCTTGAGACGGGCTCTGTCGATCCCTGTTATAATCTTGCCCTGGAGCAGGTTGTCCTGGAGCAGCGGCGGGAGGGTGACTGGCTCATGCTCTGGCAGAACCGGAACACCGTCGTCGTCGGCCTGAACCAGAACACCGCCGAGGAGATCAACGCTTCTTTTGTGGAAGAACACGGCATCACCGTCGTGCGCCGCATGACGGGCGGCGGGGCCGTGTATCACGACCTCGGGAACCTGAATTACTCCTTCATCCGGGACGTCGGAAACGCGGAGGAACTGACCATCGCCCGCTTCACCGAGCCGGTCTGCCGGGCGCTGGCTTCCCTGGGGGTTCAGGCCGCCACCA
Source organism: Oscillospiraceae bacterium (assembly GCA_017627975.1). The sequence goes on along the minus strand of JAGAFT010000078.1, from coordinate 5 downwards.
GCGGG
>JAGAFT010000077.1 GCA_017627975.1 Oscillospiraceae bacterium | reverse complement strand
GATTTCAGAGAGGCATAAAAAAGACAGCACCAACGTGCTGCCTCTCTGAACCCGGCACGGCGCTCGGGTCGCTCCCCAGCGTTGCCCTATCCTCCGTGACGGGAAAGTGTTTACATTGTAGTTGATGTGAAGATGGTTTTCAATCCCTTGCAACCATCTTTGCATGAGTAAGTGCAGGGGAAAAGTTTGCAATACTTACTTCCAGTTGCCCTGTTCAGGGCTTGAACTTACTTTTTCAATTGAACATCGGAGAAAATGAGGAACCTATGTGCAAATTGTGCCCCGTAAGACAAGTATTTAACGCTTGCCATTCGATTCGTTAGACCATATAATATGAGAAATCAGATCGTTGACCGAGGAGGAGTGTCGGATGAAAACTGCAAACGGAATCAACCTGACCATGCTCTGTGACTATTATGAGCTCACGATGGGAAACGGCTACTGGAAGGCGGATATGTCAGACCGGATCACGTATTTTGACGTGTTTTTCCGCAGCATTCCGGACAGCGGCGGCTTTGCCATCGCCGCGGGGCTGGAACAGATTGTGGATTATGTCAGGGACCTCCATTTTTCGGAGGAAGATCTTGCGTATCTGCGGGGCCGGGGCATGTTTGACGAGGGCTTCCTGGATTATCTGAAGAACTTTCGCTTTCACGGAGATATCTGGGCGATACCGGAAGGAACACCGATTTTCCCGGGAGAGCCGATTATTACCGTTCGCGCGCCGGCCATTGAGGCGCAGCTGCTGGAAACCTATATGCTGCTGGAGTTTAACCACCAGAGCCTGATCGCCACCAAGGCCAACCGCATCTGCCGGGCCGCGGAGGGCCGGACAGTGCTGGAATTCGGCTCCCGCCGCGCCCAGGGCATCACCGGCGCCGTGACCGGGGCAAGAGCCGCTTTCATCGGCGGCTGTGCGGGAACGGCCTGTACCGTTTCGGATCAGATCTATGGGGTTCCGGCCGCGGGTACCATGGCCCATTCCTGGGTGCAGATGTTCGACAGCGAGTATGACGCCTTTGAACACTATTGCCGGACCTACCCGGACAATGCCGTTCTGTTGGTGGATACCTTCGATACTCTGCGCTCCGGCGTGCCGAACGCCATCCGCGCTTTTAACAATATTCTGAAGCCGCTGGGAATCAAGAAATGCGGGATCCGCCTGGATTCCGGCGATATGGCCTGGCTGACCAAACGGGCTAGGGAAATGCTGGACGAGGCGGGATGGACCGAGTGCCGCATTACGGTTTCCAACTCGCTGGATGAACGCCTGATCCGTGATCTGATTCGCCAAGAGGCAAAGATCGACTCCTTCGGCGTCGGCGAGCGTTTGATCACCTCCAAGAGCGAGCCGGTTTTCGGCGGGGTCTACAAGCTCTGCGCTGTAGAAGACAAGGACGGACACCGCATCCCGAAGATCAAGATCAGCGAGAACATCGGGAAAATCACCAACCCGGACTTCAAGAAGCTCTACCGCTTCTATAACCGGGAGACCGGAAAGGCCGAGGCGGATTATATCTGCCTGAGGGAAGAGAACGTAGATGACACAAAGCCCCTGACGATCTGCGATCCGATTGCCCGCTGGAAGAGCAAGGTGATGGAAAACTATCGCGCGGTGGAGCTTCAGGTCCCCATTTTCCGCAGCGGTGAGCTGGTCTATGAGCTGCCGACCCTGCCGGAGATCAAACAATACTGTGCCCAACAGCTTCAGACCCTGTGGCCCGAGGTGATGCGCTTTGACAACCCGCACCAGTACTATGTCGACCTGTCGGAGAAGCTGATGGCGCTGAAGGATGAGATGCTGCACAACGCAGGACGGCGGAGTGCCGGAGAGAAGAGATGAGCACCCGGATTACGCTGCTTCCCGCCTTTGAAAAACGGGAAGAACTGATCCCGCTTTATCAGGAATATGCGGACATGCTGGTCCGGGTGGAACCGATCTTTACCAGGTCCCTCGAACAGCAGAACTATGATGAGGAAATCGCCCGACTGGAAGAGAAATACGCTCCCCCGCGAGGGAGCATCTATCTCGTGTATGTCGAGGATGAGCTTGCCGGCTGCGTCGGGATGAAGCCGTCGGACACGGAGAACGCGGAGCTCAAGCGGCTCTATGTCCGTCCGGCCTTCCGCGGACAGAAACTCGGGGAGCTGCTGACACGGCGGATTATGGACGATGCCCGGGCGGCCGGATATCGGAAGCTGCGTCTGGATACGCTTCCGGGCCTGAAAACCGCGCTGGCCCTCTACCGGCGGCTCGGCTTCCGGGAGACGGCGCCGTATTACGACTGCCTGATCCCCGGTACGATCTTTATGGAAATTGACCTGTAAAACAGAGCAGCCCCGCCGATGGCGGGGTGCTCTGTTTTCGGACGGGGTTTCCATTTGCCTCGCGTAATAGGCAGCCTTCGGCTCACGAAGAACACGGACGATGACCTGACCAAAAAATCCCCGCCCAAAGGGCGGGGATTGATCTTATTTCGCGTAATCGACAACCTTCGTCTCACGCAGAACGTGTACCTTGACCTGGCCGGGATAGGTAAGCTCGGCTTCAATCTTCTTGGCGATGTCTCTGGCGAGCAGGACCATCTGGTCTTCGCTGACGGCTTCGGGCTTGACCATGATGCGGATCTCGCGTCCGGCCTGAATCGCATAGGAGCTTGCAATGCCCGGGAAGCTCTTGGAGATTTCTTCCAGCTTCTCCAGGCGCTTGACATAGTTCTCAATGTTCTCACGGCGAGCGCCGGGACGGGAGGCGGAAATCGCGTCGGCGGCCTGAACGAGGCAGGCGACAGCGGTATGCGGCTCCACATCGTTGTGGTGCGCTTCAATCGCGTGGATAACGGCGTCGGATTCATGATACTTCCGGGCGATATCGACACCGATGGACACATGGCTGCCTTCAACCTCATGATCGATGGCCTTGCCGATGTCGTGCAGAAGACCGGCACGTTTTGCGGTGACGACATCGACACCGAGCTCGGAAGCCAAGAGACCTGCGATATGGGAGACTTCGATGGAGTGGTTCAGAACATTCTGGCCGTAGCTGGTACGGTAGCGCATGCGGCCCAGCAGGCGGACAAGCTCAGGATGCAGACCGTGGATGTTGGTCTCGAACACGGCGCGCTCGCCTTCGGCCTTGATGGTGGCGTTGACTTCCTTCTGCGCTTTGGCGACCATTTCTTCGATGCGGGCGGGGTGAATGCGGCCGTCCTGAATAAGCTTCTCCAGCGCAAGGCGGGCAACTTCCCGACGCACCGGGTCAAAGCTTGAAACGGTAATGGCTTCCGGCGTATCGTCGATGATCAGATCGCAGCCGGTCAGGGTTTCGATGCTGCGGATGTTGCGGCCTTCACGGCCGATGATGCGGCCCTTCATTTCGTCGTTGGGGAGGGGGACGACAGAAACGGTGACTTCGCTGGTGTGGTCCGCGGCACAGCGCTGAATGGCCGTCGTAATGATTTCACGGGCCCGGTTGTCGGCTTCTTCCTTATACTGGGCTTCGACTTCCTTGACCTTCATGGCCATTTCATGCGTTACGTCGTTCTTGATGTTTTCAATCAGATAGGCTTTGGCTTCGTCTACGGTGAAGCCGGAGATTTTTTCCAGCATTTCGAGCTGGCTCTTCTTGACCAGGGCGACCTCTGCCTGCTGCGCTTCCACAGCAGCGATCTTGGAGCTGAGGGTTTCGTTCTTTTTCTCCAGGGCGTCGGTCTTGCGGTCGAGGGCTTCCTCCTTCTGCTGAAGGCGGCGCTCCTGCTTCTGCACCTCACTGCGGCGCAGTTTCTCTTCCCGCTCAAACTCGGAGCGGTTCTTGTGTATTTCTTCCTTTGCCTCCACGAGAGCTTCTCTCTTCTTGCTCTCTGCATTTTTTATCGCTTCGTTGATAATACGCTTGGCCTCGTCCTCAGCGCTGCTGATCTCACGCTCGGCGACCTTTTTCCGATAGATGGTACCGGCGGCAAATCCGACGACAGCCAGGACAAGCAAAATGATAATCCATACAAACGTTGGCATAGGTAGTAAACACACCTCCATTCTTTTAAGAATTTTGCGTGGGTTCACAAGCATATGCTGATGCTATTTTGAGACAGGCGGCTGACAGGCCGCGCGTCGAATCATTGAAAAGTGATCTCAAAAGCCTCCCCATGGCTCTATCAATACAATTCAAGTTATTCTATTCTCACTTGGCCTGATTGTCAAGTAATTTTATATAAAACACATATAAAACACCCGACCTCATACGGGGATATACAGAAAAGGACGATAACATCAGGAAGGAAATGTTATTTTTTGCAGTCCGCCGGCAACGTGGCAAGGCCTGAAAAAAGCCCGAAAAAGTTAAGAAAAACGGTGTTAGATACATCAAACTTGCGTTAATCAACGAGAATTAATTCAGGATTTCCGGAAATTCCCTATTGCATTTTTGATGCGATGTGTTACAATGTTCCCGACAGAGAGAGATGGCGGGCGCTGATCGGCCCGACCTGAATCTGAATACTTTACATGGAGGGAATATCATGGCTTTTGTTATTACCGACGAGTGCCTGTCCTGCGGTTCCTGCGCAGCTCAGTGTCCTGCTGAGGCGATCGAGATGGGTGATCTCCACTATGAGATCGACCAGAGCAAGTGCCTGGAGTGCGGCTCCTGCGCTGCCCAGTGCCCGGCCGAGGCCATTGAGAACGTCTGAGACTCTCAAGTAAATACAAAACGGAGAGACGCTTTGCCTCTCCGTTTTTATTTTGCAGAAACACAGGATACAGGGGAGAACAATCATGAACACGACGCAGCTTTGGCCTGACGGGCCGATCTTTTCCGAGGCAGAGCATATGCCGCTTACCACCGATTCAATCCTGCTGGCGGATTTTGCCGCGGTACGCAGCGGAGAAAAAGGAGCGGATCTGGGTTGCGCCTCCGGACTGCTGATGTTGCTGCTGCTGTGGCGGGAGCGCAGTCTGCGCATGAGCGGCCTGGAGCTTTTGCCGGAAGCGGTGCAGCTTGCGGAAGAGAATCTTCGGGCCAACGGAATGGACGACAGAGGGACGCTGGTCTGCGGCGATCTGCGGGAGACGGTGAAGACGATGCCGAACGGGTCATTTGACTTCATCATTGCAAATCCGCCATACTTTCCACCGGAGAGCGGAAGCATGTCGCCGGATCGGGAACGCGGCATTGCCAGAGGGGAGACGGCCCTGCGTCTTTCCGAGCTCTGCGCAGCGGCATCCCGGCTGTGCCGCAGCGGTGGACGGATCTATTTTTGCTACCGTCCGGAGCGGCTTCTTGCGCTTATGCAGGAAATGCGAGAACATCATCTGGAGCCGAAGCGGATACGCTTTGTCCATCATGATCTTCAGTCTCCAGCGTCTCTGCTGCTGATCGAGGGGCGCAAGGATGGGAAACCGGGGCTTAAAGTGGAAGCGCCGTTTCTGATTCACGGTGAAAACGGAGCGGAGACGGAAGAATACCGGAGAATCTGCCATAGAATCTGAATCCCCGAACCGTGATACAAGAAAGGAAAGCACCGGCGAATGCCGGTGCTTTCCACTGCTTCAAATAAAAAGGATAGATCTTCGGCCGGATCAGACTTCTTCCGCGGTGTCCTCATCGTCCTCCGCGTCCTTCCGGCGTCTGCCGACCAGGCTGCTCAGCGCGATGCTCAGCTCATAAAGCAGGATCATCGGGAGCGCGACCATGATCTGGGAGACCACGTCGGGCGGGGTGATGATGGCGGCCAGGACAAAAATGACCACAATCATGATCTTCCGGCCTGCCTTGAGCCATTCCGCACGGATCAGACCAAGGCCCGTCAGCAGCACGGATACCACCGGAAGCTCAAACACCAGACCAAACACGACAAAGATGGTCAGAAGAAAGCCGACATACTGTTGGATACTGATGGAGGCCGCGACATCGACCTCTCCGGTAAACTGAATCAGAAAGCGCAGCACAAAGGGCAGGCTGATATACCGCGCGAATGCGACGCCGACCACAAAAAACAGCGTACCCGCCAGCAGAGACCCGATAAAGAACGTGCGCTCACGTTTCGTCAGGCCGGGACTGCAGAAGGCATAGACCTCATAGGCTACCACCGGGAAACAGATGACCAGCGCGCCCACCAGGGCCGTGTTCAGGTAGACCAGCAGCAGCTCCTGCGGGGCGATGTACACGAAGACATAATTGTACTTCGCGCCCATATCCGTCAGGAAGGTAATGAAGTCCGGAGAGAAACTGAGACAGGCCGTAAACGCTGCCAGCAGCAGAATCACGACCACCAAGATCCGGTTGCGAAGTTCTCTCAGATGCCCCGAGAGACTCATGCTTCCGTCCGGATTGGACGCTGCTTTTTTTGCCTTACTCTTCTTCATCCGGCGCGTCGTCGGCCTTCGTCTCCGCTTTCTTGGAGGTCTTGGACTTCTTGCTCTTCTTGGGCTCGTCCTCGACGTCCTCTTCGGTTTCATCCAGGCCGTCCTTGAAGCTCTTCACGCTCTTGCCGAACATCTTGGTGAGTTTGGGGATCTGGGTGGGTCCGAAAATGATGATTACGACGATCAGAATGACGATCAGCTCTGTGGTACCTAATTTCATGTTGTTCCTCCTGTTGTTTCTTGATCGTTTTCAGCGGCGGCCGTGCCGGTTTCAGCGGCTTCGGGCGCGCTGACAGGTTCCGCGGCCTGCCGGGGTTCTGCGGATACGGGAGCCTCTGCCGGAACGGAGTCCTTGCCTGCCGCGGTTTCTGCCGGGGCGGCTTCTCCTGCCGGGGCAGCGGCTTCTGCCGGGGCGGCTTCCTCCGCTTCGGCGGCTTCAGCCTTCTTGTCCTTCGGAGCGGGCTTGCCGATGTTCTTCAGGTCCTT
>JAGAFT010000076.1 GCA_017627975.1 Oscillospiraceae bacterium | reverse complement strand
GTCAGGCATCGTTTATCACCCCTTCTTGGGCTGTGCCGGCTGCGGGATGTCGGGCGCCGTGGGATTCTTGGGCCTCGGAGGCTCCGGGGCTTTCGGAGGCTGTGCGGCCTCCTCATCACGGTCCGGCTCTTCGGGCATCTCGGGATTCACATCGGGATCAGGAAGCGCTGCGTTCAGCGCCTTCGCCGTCTCGACCTGCTCATCCGTGACCGACGTTATGCCGGCCTTCGCCTGCGCCTTGGTCTCACCGAAATACCACTCTCTGAACTCTGCCTTGCTGATAATGCCAGCGTTGAGAAGCATCAGGCGCTCCTGCGTCTGCAGGTCCGTGTCAGTGAGGATCGAATCATCCCAATCGAAGGACACGTCATAGTCCCCCTCAGGCGCCAGGTGATACAGTGTGGCGTACTTGTCCATGACGCGGATCACGTCTTTCAGCGCGGTCTCGAGCGCCGCCTGGTTGTCGCTCACCGTCGTGTAGGTGCGCTGCTTAATGATCTTGATCTCGGTCGCCGTGCGGGCCTCCTGGTTGGCATCCGACAGGGTGCCGCGGGAGAGACCGGACAGGTCCTCGATCCTGATAAGCAGCTGATTAAGGCCGTTCACAAGGCTCACGTCACGGATCTGCGGGGAGAATACCTGATACAGATCTCGGTCGCCCTTGTCCGCGTCAACCGCTCGGAACAGGCGCTTATTGAGCTTGGGGGGCTCCATCACGCCGTCCGATCCCGGCTTAGGCCTCAGAACATACGGGTCAACGTCAATGGCCAGTTCGGATCCCTCATACTCCCAAAGGATCCTCGAGTACTGGATGTCTGCCTGCTTGATCACGTCGATCGCCTTGGAGAAGACCGACGCGCCCATGGGACAGTCGACCTCGACATTGTTTGCATTGGCCACTTTGAACCATCCAAAAAGAGGCCCGCCCGGATTCCGGATCAGTGCCTCCTTCTGCAGCGCCGACCATCTGTCGACGTCTGTAAGCTCTATCTCTTTGCCCAGCGACTCTCTGTTGTCAGACTTGAATGCCCGCTGCGTAATGCGCACGCCCTCCCTTGTGACCGTGTGACGCTCCAGCCTTGTGTATGTGGTCTGGCCCTCCTGGAACACGTCCGGGATGATAACGTCGGACAGGTTGCCGTCGTCATCAAAGGCCAGGGGATACAGGCCCCAGTTCATGGCATAGTCGAAATAGATATGCCCGTCCTCGACATTGGGATAGGGCTTTATGAGCATGCCGCCGGCCGCGCATCCCTGCTCGAGCTTGAGCCGGATGACCCTGACCAGCTTTTCAAATTCGGCCTTCAGGTATTCGGCGCGGGGATTCATGATCTCCTCGCCATCCTCACTCAGGCCCTTGCCTGTTATGTTCCACTTCATTTCGATCACGACGCTGCGCGCGATCTCAGAACTGATAAAAGCGGGAAGGTTGAGAGACTTTACATCCTCACTCAGCCAGCTGGCCTTGTTCAGATACAGCTGATACCAATTGTTAAGGGCATTGACCATATCTGTAGACAGCGGAGTCTCGATCCGTTCCGCCTGCTCGATTGTCTGATACGGAATCATCTTTCGAAACACCTCCCGAATCTTTGCCGCGATGGCTGAGAAGATATTCACTCTCTCACCTCAATTCCGTTTTATTGCATCAAAAAAGCACACCCGCTAAGGTGTGCTTTTGCATCAATATGTCGTTTAGGTTTATTTCTCAAATGTTTTGGATGTCAGCAGCTTTGCCTCTGCAGTGGGCTCTGTGATCCTGACCTCGACCGGACTGTCTGAGATCGTGGCAAATGCCATCATGCAATCGATCTCTGCTCCGTCCTTTAGTCCGATGGTAACGTTCTGCGCTTCTTCGTGAACGCTGTCATTCATGCTTATAAATTCCAGTTCGGTTCCGTCCTGATAGGCCCGGATCCCGAAAGACTCCAGCGCGTACAGCGGATCAGCTCCGCTGTTCTTGAAGTGCATCCGGACCATGACCGCGGGCCTTCCTGCGCTGTCCTCGATGTCCTTGTAATCATCTGTGAACTCAGCGCCCAGGATCTCAATCTCGCGATCCTCGTAGGCCGCTTTTCCTTCCGGTAAGGGTTCCGGCTGCGCCGCAGCCGTCCCGGATCCGCAGGCCGTCAGGGCAAGCATGAGCAAGCAGGTAGCTAAAAGTACTGTGATTTTCTTTTTCATGTCGTACCTCCTTTTGGTAGATGTTGGTACGAACATTATAGCACTTTCTATCTGTTCTGCAATGTGTAGCACAGCCCCATCACTGGCCCTTGCGCTTGTAAACCCTCTCCATGGCATACCTGACCATATCGATCGAGTGGTTGTTGGCGTCCGGGTATGCACTTACGATCTCGTCATCCTCGGTCCTCTCGTACTCGTACTCGTTGAACTCCTGCGCCGTATAGGGGCAGGTTTTCGGGTCGATGACAATCTTCTTGAGGGACTGCAGCCACTTCATGCCGTACCGCACACTGTCCGGGCCCTTGACCGCAGATCTGCACAGGGAACCATAGTCCTTGTAGTCTCCTACTGACTTTGGCTCC
>JAGAFT010000075.1 GCA_017627975.1 Oscillospiraceae bacterium | reverse complement strand
TGTTTTCCAGCATGCGCCGGAGAATGGCGGGATGCGCGCCCTGGTTATAGTCACAGGCAAAATTCAGTCGTTCGCTCATAGGGAGGTCTCCTCTCAGATGGTTTGGGCTGCGAGCGGGTTTGTGATAATTCTGTACATATTATATCTATTTTTCTCCAAAGTACAACCGTTATTTCCGGCGCGGTCCGCAGCAGGACCGGTGCTGCCTGCTCCATTCGCAGCGCGTCATGAGACGGAACAGATGAATGGAATCTTTACAATTCCGGATTGACCGGGGACGGCGGCGGGCGTATAATTCCGGTATCTTCTTACGGGAGGTTCATCATGGCGAGAAACACCGACATCAACCTGCAAAAGCAGGTGATTTATTCCGTATATGTCCGGGCACATACCGAAGAGGGGACGTTCCTTTCCATCATTCCGGATCTGGACCGGATCAAAGCGCTGGGGACGGATATCATCTGGTTCATGCCGATTCACCCCATCGGCGTCGTGGGAAAGAAAGGCAGCCTCGGCTGCCCCTATGCGAACCGTGACTATCGCAGCGTGAACCCGGCCTACGGCACAATGGAAGACTTCAAAACTCTGGCGGAGGAAATCCACCGGCGCGGCATGAAGTGCATGATCGACGTGGTCTATAACCACACCTCGCCGGACGCGGTGCTGCTGCAGGAGCATCCGGAATTCTATTATCGGGACGAAAACGGCAATACCGGCAACAAGGTGGGCGACTGGGCCGACGTCATCGATCTGGACTATTCCGTTCCGGGACTGTGGGATTATCAGATCGAGTCACTATGCCAGTGGGCGCAGATCGTGGACGGATTCCGCTGTGATGTGGCATCCTTCGTCCCGGTCAGCTTCTGGAACATGGCGCGCAGCTTCGTGGAGAAGGTGCGGCCGGGCTGCATCTGGCTGGGGGAGACGGTACACCAGAGCTTCGGAAACCTGGTCCGAAGAGAAGGCTTTGGCTGCTCGCGGGATACCGAAGCCTATGAGGCCTTTGACATGGAATATGAATATGACATCCGAGAGAGCTTCGACCGGTATCTGCGGGGTGAAGTGGTACTGAGCCACTGGCTGGACAACATGAACTTCCAGGAGGCCGTCTATCCGGCCAACTACAACAAGCTGCGCTTTCTCGAAAACCATGACCAGCCGCGCATCTGTGCCTCCGTCCGCAGCGAGAGCGACCGGGACAACTACACGGCCATGCTTTTCTTCCTGAAGGGAACAACCCTGCTCTACGCGGGACAGGAGTTCAGCTGCGAACACACCCCGAGCCTCTTCGAGCGGGAGGTGTTTCCGCGGAATGGACGGGACATCAGCGCTTATCTCCGCCATCTCAGCGACCTGAAGCACACCGTGCTGGACGCCGATGACGCCTTTGAGGCGCGTGCGGACGACGGACACGACATCGCGGTGCTGCTGCGGCAGAATGAAAGAAAGAAAAAGATCGGGGTTTTCAGCCTGAAATCGGCCTGCGCCGGGGTGAAGGTGGATGCCCCGGACGGACGCTATGAAAACCTGATCGACGGAACGACGGTCACGGTCGAGGACGGTCAGCTGTACTGCGAAGGCAGACCGATTCTCTTTTGCTTTGACCGCTGACGGCCGGGAAGCACCCCCGAAGAATATAAAACATCATCAGGCGCCGATTTCCTTCGGCCTGTTCAGGCTGCGGAGGAGCGGCGCCTGATGTTTTCGAGCAAAGTTAAATTATTCTACCGCAAATTAGATATTTTTTACCGGAAGATATTGACAAAAGCGGTTAGAAAGTGTAAACTGCATAAACGTTAGAAAAACCTAATCTATTTTAAGCAATCATAAAGAAAGTTACATGGTTCGAAGGAGGACGCGGCATATGATGCCTCTGCTTCTTGCCGGTGTGGGCGAGGACAACATTATCCGGAAGGTCGGTGGAAACCAGGAGACGAAGAAACATCTGGAAGATCTGGGCTTTGTCGTCGGCGGAACGGTGACGGTTGTTTCCGAGATCAACGGAAACCTGATCGTAAAGGTCAAGGACTCCCGGGTGGCGATCAGCCGTGAGATGGCCGGGAAAATCATGATATAAAAGGAGAGAAAAGGAATGAAGACCCTCAGAGAAACCAAAATCGGGGAGACCGTGAAGGTCGTAAAACTCCATGGAGAGGGCGCGGTCAAACGCCGTATCATGGACATGGGCATCACCAAAGGGACGGAAGTCTATGTCCGCAAGGTTGCCCCGCTGGGTGACCCTGTGGAACTCACGGTGCGCGGCTATGAACTGAGCCTGCGCAAGGCGGATGCCGAGATGATCGAAGTCGAAGCTGTCTGATAGAAGCAAAGGAGAAATGAGATGGAAAAACAGATCCGCATTGCCCTCGCGGGCAATCCGAACAGCGGCAAAACAACGCTGTTCAATGCCCTGACCGGCTCGAACCAGTTTGTCGGCAACTGGCCGGGCGTCACGGTTGAGAAGAAGGAAGGACGCC
>JAGAFT010000074.1 GCA_017627975.1 Oscillospiraceae bacterium | reverse complement strand
GGCCTGCTGGCCGCAGATGTGCAGAAATGTTCTCTTTATGTCTCTTCCGGTGTGTACGTATAAGCGTCTCGAATCAGCTAAGGGAAGGTAAAACGGAGGCTGACCCGTTCGGGTCAGCCTCCGATCCATTACATGAACCTCATATAAATGTGTCCGGGTTGAAACCTTTGTCCTTATGCGTTCCGCTCACGAAAACGCCGGAGCCGCTCGGCGGCATTCCGCTTTACGGCGAGCTGGGATTCGCCCTCTTCAGGGATCCGCTCTGCCATGCGGAGCACCTCGGTGAGCGTCTCTTCATAAGCCGCCATCACCGGTGCGGGCGCGGCAACGGGAAAGGGCTTGTTGAGGCCGATGATCTCGTCGACAAGGAAAACATAATTCGACCGGAACTCCCGGACAATCCACTGCGCATAGGCGTTCTGCTCCCAGGCGCGATAGAAGTCCTCTTCCGCCATCAGCGCATGGACGGTTGACTTCAGCTCGTTTGCCGTGCGGACATCACAGTAGACGTCCCACTGCCGGGAGCAGAGATCCACCGGAATATACAGAATCGTGGAGAGCGCCTCGGAGATGGCGGCTTTCATGGCTTCAAGCGCCTCGCCCTCCAGCTGCTCATACAGGGGACGCCAGATCTCAAGCGCGGTTCGAATCTGCCGGAGATCGGCGCCCGGTCTGGCACGCCTGCCGACAACCGCCCCCTTCAGGAAGATGGCATGGATGTCGCCGGGATTCAGCGCCTCGATCTGAGAGATACGGAGTTCCGTATCTCTCAGATTCTCGCTCAGGTAAGCGTCATATGCCTGCCGGGTATGGATGGCAAGCAGTTCGCGCTCTGCCGCGGACAGAGTAGCTGCCATTCCCTTACAGCGCGGCAGCGTGCTTTCCGGCGACACGGCCGGTGGTCATGGCGTTGCCCATGTTGTTGCCGGCAGAGGGGCAGCTGTAGGCATTGCCGAAGCGCTGACCCATGCAGTTGCCGACGGCGTAGAGGCCCGGGATGACCGCAGAGCGGTCAGCATTCAGGACCTGCATGTTGCCGTTGACGACGAGGCCGGTAATGGTATTCAGGCCGCAGTTATAGAGGCCGGCCGTGGTCTGCATGCTGACATAGAAGGGTCCCTGATTGATGGGCAGCAGGTACTTCGGAGACTTGCAGTAGTCCACGTCGTCGCCCGCCTCACAGAGCTCATTATAGCGCTTGACGCTGGCAATCGTGTTGGCGATGGTTTCATCGGAGAGGCCGGCATTGCGCAGCGCCTCTTCCAGGGTTTCACCGACATACACCTTGGACATCATGTGGAAGGACTTGTTTGCGATTTCAAGGCCGGTGACGTCACCGGAGCCGACTGCCGGGTCGAGGGCCTGCATGTCAGATTCGAAGAGATCCATGCCCTCCTGGTAGCCCCAGTTCGGAGCGCCGTGGTCCAGTCCGGCGAGTTGGATGTACTTCATGTAGTTGGCGTCCATCACGGCAAAGTTGGCCGTCTTGCCAAGTTCCGGCATGGGCTGATGCAGGGACTGGACCAGGGCGAGGCCGGACATTGCCTCGTTCATGAAGCGCTTGCCCTGGCAGTTGAGCCAGATTGTCGGCGCGGTGCCCCAGGGGCCGAAGCCAAGCATCGGGCAGTTCACGGCGATCGGCCGCGGGTGGGTTTCGATCATGCCGCCTGCCCAGCAGCCCTGCTTGTGGCCGCTGCCATCGCAGTCGGTCATACCGCCGACGTTCTCACGCGGAGAACCGACGCGCTCTGCGTATTCCGCGACCTCGGAGCAGAGCTGCCATACCATGTCAGTGTTGGCGCCAAAGTCGCCGGTGGCGAGGATGACGGCCTTTTTCGCGACGAATTTGACATATTTCTTGTCAGAGTTTTTCGCAATGACACCCGTAACAGCGCCGTTGTCGTCCTTGGTGAGGACGACAGAGGCATGGCCGCAGTACCAGGTCGCTCCCAGATCCTCCGCGGCTTCACGGCAGTAGGTCTCCAGCTCAGTCAGGCGGCTGATGCCGGTGAGCTGCTTCTTGCCGACCGGAGTGGGATTCTGGGTGCCGATGGACTGGAAGGTGGAAGCCCAGGCGTAATAGCCTTCGGACTCCGCCGGATAGAAGG
>JAGAFT010000073.1 GCA_017627975.1 Oscillospiraceae bacterium | reverse complement strand
GCTTCCGGCTTTTGTTTGATGATGGAAAGAATCCGGCGGATTTCGTAGAGCACCGTTTCGTTGATGGTGTCCGCGCAGTAGGAGCTCTGTCCGGAGCAGGACTCCCTTGCGTTGATCTTCCGATAGCAGCGGTAGCAGTCGCGCTCGTAGAGCTTTTCTGTTCCGTCAGCCAACTTCCGGCGGGTTGTGTTGTGGCTGAAGGTCAGCCGCGATCCACAGTCTGCGCAGAAGATCAAGCCGGAAAGAAGGCTCCGGGTGTCCGTCCGTTCCGGCACCTTCATTTCATGCTTCAGGCAGGTAGCCCGGCCTTTGACCGTCTCCTGGCATTTTTCCCATGTGGCTTCATCGATGATCTGCAGGTGTTCCTGCTTGGGCGAGTAGGTATCGCCCATCCGCATGTAGCCCAGGTAGATCCGGTTGTCGATCAGCGCTCGGACGGAAGTCGCCCGCCAGAGGGTCGTTCCGCGCTTGGTCTTGATGCCGCGTTCATTCAGGTAGTTGGCCACCCGGTTGGTGCCGTAGCCTTCCTCGATCAGAAGATGGAAAATCTCCCGGACGATGACTGCCTCATCCTCGTCTATGACCAGGTCTCGCACCGGCTGATTTTTCTTATTGGTGCGGCCCTTGTGCACCAGCTTGTACCCGTAAGGCAGGTAGCCTCCACGGTACTGGCCGTCCTCGATCATCTGCAGGTGCTTGGTGCGCACACGGATGGAAGTCTTTTCGCTTTCGCCGGATGCCTGCCAGAACCGGATGTAGTTGAGCAGCTTGTCCACGTGGGTGTCGAAGCGCTGCTGCCCCTCGCGGGTGCTCCAGACCTCGATGCCCTGTTGAACAAACCACTGCACCACAAACGGCGTCTCATCCTCACGCCTACCCAGGCGGTCGAACATGAAAACCAGCAGGACGTCGAATTCGCCCTTGATGGCTTTCTTCTTGATCTCCACACTGGCATCGCGGTCGCTTGCCGCAACTTTGTAGCCCGAGACGCCTTTTTCAGAGATTTCCTCAACGATCTCCCAGTCCGGATGTGTGGCGGCGTAGTCCCTGCAGGCGATACGCTGCATGGGGATGTCGTCGTGATCCACCTGACCAACGGTGGAAACACGGTAGAGGCATACCACTCTCTTCATTGTCATCACCTCTGTCTGCATCTTGAGTTCATGAGCATTCCCAGCACATCCGGGATGGCGTTTTCATCGCCATTCTCTGAGAAGGTCAGCTTGACCCTGCAGGATGGATGTGCGGGCGAAACGCCAGCTTTTACAAGGGGTTTCGGCGTTTCGGTGACAGTAGTAATCACTCCGTTTTCGCTTTCAGTCAAGTTGTTTTCAGGCAAACTTTCAGCAGGCTTCGAGCCGGAAAGATGGCTCCTCCTGCAGAAAGTTTTGACAGAATTCACAGACACATGAAGGGCGTCGGCAATGGCCCCGTAACTCTGACCCTGGCTGCGCAGGACGGCAACTTTCTGCTTTTCCAGATCCGTCATTCGTATCACTCCAATCTGAAGGAGTTCTCCTTCAGTGCCTTACGGACAGTTGGAGCGGCACTTTTCCGGTTTTCCCAATAAAAAAGTTGGGGCTCTGCCAGAAGGCAAAACCCCATGATCGTTTATTCAGTTGTGATCTCGCTGAACTCCCCGGAAACCCATCCGACCTGGCTTCCGATCTTCACCGCCTGCCAGCCGTTGAAGGCGCTGGCCACATACTCCAGCGTTGTGCCCGGTGCAACGGCAGTGATGCGGCTGTAGCTGGTGCCGTTGCCAGTGCGGATGTTGACCTTCCCGCCAGAGGATTTGATCAGTACCCGGATGGCGGTCTGCCCGGCGACGGGCTGTTCCTGCTCCGGTTCAGGCCGCGTTTCCGTCATG
>JAGAFT010000072.1 GCA_017627975.1 Oscillospiraceae bacterium | reverse complement strand
GTCCATCACGCCGAGCACCTTTGCTACCCGTTCGGCCATCACACGGTGGCCCTCCGGGTTGAGATGCAGTCCGTCCAGATAGAGTTCTGTCCTGATGTTTCCGTTCCGATTACGGAAATCCCCCCGAAAATCGATCATCCTGACACCGAAGCTTAAGCAGAAATGCTCCAGCCACTCGTAGTACTCCCGGATAACTTCCCCTGCCGTCGGGAAATCCACCAGATCGGCCCACATTGACGGGAAGTCCCCCTTGGCAATCCCGGGTCCGACGGCAATCAGCGGCATCTCTCCCTCTGCGAAAAGCTGATGTGCCATGGCAGCCATATTCTCTCTCGCCCCCGTGCTGCTCCCGGAGAAAAAGATGTCGTTGCATCCGCCCATCAACAGGAAGCAGCGCTCGCTCCGCTCTCCGATCCCCTCCTGCAGGATTTCACGCATCCGGACCAGCATTCCGCCGGTCGTGTCGCCGCAGATTCCGCGGTTTATTACGTTCCAGCCGCTCAGTTCGGCGGCCAGCTCTGTCCAGCACTGTGCTCTGCGCACCCCGTATCCATAGGTTAGGCTGTCTCCGAGACATATGATTGTACCCATTGTCCGGCCTCCTTTCAGCAGTCCCTTCCGGCTTTCTCGCGAGCGGACTGTCCTGATTCTGTTTTGATTATAGCCACTTTCCGAGGCTTTGGCAAGACCGTCCTACCAACTTTTTCAGTTTAAAACCCACCTCGGGTTTACCGGGAAAGGATACGCCAAAAAGTCCCCTCTTTTTGCCAGGATAGAATGAAACCTCGAAGCAGTGTCCGCCACTTCGAGGTCTCTTGAATTCGGTTTGCTTCTCGGTATGAGAGGATACAATCTCCTCGCTCACACAAACGCGCCCAGCGCCGTGATCAGCTGCGGGAAGGCAATCAGGATACCGATGACCACAAAGGTGCCCAGAATGTACCACAGCAGATACTTAAGCGTGCTACCGACCGTGATTTTCATGATGTCGCAGGCGACATAGATGCACATTCCTACCGGCGGCGTCACAAGGCCGACGCCGATCATGACCGTGACCAGAACGCCGAGCACGATGGGGTCGATGCCGACGGACATGGCGATCGGGAAAATAATGGGCATGAACAGGGTCAGGGCCGCGATGGACTCCATAAACATCGTCACGATGAAGAACAGCAGCAGGATCATCAGCAGGATCACCGTGGGATTCGTGCTGACGCCCAGCATGGCTCCCGTGAGCCACTTGTCAAAGCCGGCCGTGGTGAGCATGATGGTGTAGAGCTTGGCGCAGCCGATGACGACGAAGATACGCGCGGAGACGCGGACGGTTTCGGTGAAGCAGAACTTCAGGTCCGCCCATTTGAGTTCACGGTAGACGATACCGCCGCAGATCAGGCCGTAGACCACCGCGATGGCGCCCGCTTCCGTCGGGGAGACGATACCGGCGGTGATGGTGCCGATGATGATGACCGGCATCAGCAGCGCGGGCCAGCTGCCCTTGAAGGTGCGCCAGACTTCGCTCATGGAGAAGTGGCCGGGCTCCGGCTGCACCTTCTCCTTCTTGGCGAAGATATAGGAAATCAGCATCTGAGAGATACCGATCAGGATGCCGGGAATGATGCCGCCGAGGAACATCTTGCCGGTGGAGATCGAGCAGATGCCCGCGATAACAACCATCGGAATGGACGGCGGGATAATGATGCCGACGGTGGAGGACACGCCCGTGACCGTAACCGTCAGTTCCTTGGAATAGCCCTTCTTGATCATCGTCGGCATGAACATGCCGGAGACGCCCGCGGTGTCCGCAACCGCCGAGCCGGAAATGCCGGCGAAGATCATGGAGGCCAGGACGTTCACATGCGCAAGGCCGCCGTAGATGTGGCCCACAATGGCATAGCAGAAGTCCATCAGACGGGAGGAAATGCCGCCCTTGGACATGGTGTAGCCCGCGAAGGTGTAAAGAGGAATCGCCAGCAGCGCCCAGCTGTTCATTCCCTCGAACATGCGCTTGGTGATGGTCATCAGGTCCGTGCTGTTGTTGATAAAGAGCATGCCGCCCACGGCGGAGAGGCCAAGCGAGATGCCGATGGGGACGCCGAGGAACATCAGGACCGCAAAGCTGATCAAAAGCCACGCAACCATACTCATGATTCCTTCACCTCCCCGAGGTATTCATCTTTCTCTAGCAGCGTAATCAGAAGATGCACCAGGCCGGCCACAATGCACAGTGCCGCAGCCCAGGGAAAGATCTGGTATACCTGCCCCATCTTAAAAGACGGCATGGTGGAAACCTTGATAATCATGGACTTCTTGGCAAAGGTCTTTCCGCTTACAAACACGGAAGAATAGAACAGAATCAGCGCCACATCGATGATCACTTTAGAGATCTTGTTTCCACCGGGAATCTTTTTCATGATGGAATCCACCGCCTCCACGCGCAGGTTCGTGCACTGCACGGCAATACCGGCGGCGGCGAGCAGCATCGCCCAGACGTTGGCGTACTGGCTGAATTCCATGTACCAGCGGAAGCCTCCGACCGCGGGGATTCCGCGAAGAATGACATTGGCGATAATCACCACGAACATGACGCCGATCAGCACCGAGGCAACGCCCGTCGTGATCCGGTCGATCCACGTCTGGATGACTTTCAGCACATCATATAGTTTCTTACGCATTCGATCTTCTCCGTAATAGGTGTAGTGGGTTAGAGGTCCGTAATTCAGATATAGCAGAGGGAAGGCCTTTTTATTGGGAAAAAGGCCTTCCCGTCGCTAAGTTTGTGTTAAGGATTTATGCGGCAGCTTCCTCGGTCTCGGCGGTCAGCGCGGTCAGCAGGTCTTCGGAGATGCCGAGGGCATTCTCTTCGATGACAGACTTGGTGGCTTCGGCAAACGGAGCCAGGTCGGGGAAGTTGACCTTCATGCCCTCTTCTTCGAGGTTGGCAACGAGGTCGTCCGTCTGCTGACGGATGGTCTCGCTCTGCCACTCACCGGAGGTCTGAGCGGCCGCAACGACGATCTCCTGCTGCTCGGCGGTCAGGCTGTCCCATGCACTGCCGGAGATGGCAAAGCAAAGGCCGGAGTAGATGTGGTTGGTGACGGAGAGGAACTCCTGAACTTCATAAAGCTTGTTGTTGTAGATGATGGGGATGGGGTTCTCCTGTGCGTCATAGGTCTTCTGCTGCAGAGCCTGATAGAGCTCGGAGAAGGCCAGAGGCTGGGGGTTGGCGCCCAGAGCGGACATGGTGGCCATGATGACCTGGTTCTCCGGGGTACGGATGAGCATGCCCTTCATATCATCGGGGGTCTCGACCGGTCCCTTGGAGTTGGTGACGCAGCGGAAGCCGTTGGAATAGTGGGTCAGGACGTGGACACCGGTGAGCTCAAGGAGCTCTGCCTCGGCGGCAGCTTCGATCTCACCTTCCATGAAGGCGAAGGCAGCGTCAAAGTCCGCAAACAGGAAGGGCAGACCGGAGATGTTCATGTCGGGAACGATGGTGCCGAAGTTGGAAGCGTCGGTGATGACGATGTCAACCGTACCGTCGTTGACCGCCAAGGACTCAACGAGCTGGCCGTCGCCGCCGAGCTGGCCGGAGGGATAAACTTCCGCCTTGACAGCGCCGTTGGTCTTCTCTTCGATTTCTTTTGCGAAATCATTGGCTGCGATGTTGCGCGGGTCGGTATCGGCGGTGGAAACACCGATCTTCAGGACGATGGCGTCGTCCGCGCTCGCGCTGACGGCGGTCAGAGCGAAGATCATGGTCAGAGCCATGACGAGTGCGAGGATCTTCTTCATTTGTTCTGTTCCTTTCTGATTCTTTTTTATTCTTAGCTCTTCACGAGAGCGAGAATACTGTTTGATCCGCCGGCAGGGTGCTCAGATAACACCCTTGGCCTGCAGCGCCTTCTTGAGCTCCGCGGCGCCGAATCTGGGGCTTCCGAGGAAGGGCTTGCCGTACACGCTGCGCAGATGCTCTTCGGCATAGGCCATGCTGCCCTGTGCCAGAACGACGACATCGACCTGGTCGATGATATCCGCCGCCGCATCGGTGAGGCGCTTTTTAAACTGTTCCTGGTCCAGGCCGAAGGCCCCGTCCACCAGGCAGTCCACCAGTTCTACATGGGCGCCCATCTCTCGGGCCACACGGGCAACCGTGTTCTTGGTCGGGGTCAGGGTCGTCGGAAGGGTCGCCATGACGCCGACGCGCTTTCCGAGCCGGACGGCCTCGCGGCACATCTCTTCATCCACGCGCACAATGGGAACGCCGAGATACTTCGCCGCATCCTGTGCACAGTCCGCCACTTCACCCACGGAAGAGCAGAGGTTCAGCATCGCGTCCACGCCCTCTTCCACGGCCTTCATATACATGCCGATCAGGCGGGCGGCGGGAGCCGCGGTCACATAGCCCGCTGCGCGGACATCGGCAAGAATGCTCGGATCCTGCAGGGAGAACATCTCCACGTCCTCGCCCAGCTGCTTCTTCACTTCGCGCTCCACATCGGCGATGAGCTCGGGTGTGGTGCTGGTATAAATCAATCCGACTTTCATATCTGATACCTCGTTCTCTTTGATTCCTGTGATTGTCAATTTCCTCTGCGGGCTGTTTCCGGGTGAATCGGACTCCCCTCATAAACATCCTACATAGGACTTTATTCCATGTTAACACTATAACGAAGAAAAGTAAATTGTATCTTTTTACAATATTCCGGCCTGTTTTTTGAGCATAATCACCAAATCACACCTGGTTCGTCTTCTCCCAGAACACATAGTGGTTCAGCACCGCCTGCTCGATGGCCTCCCGTTTTCCGTCACGGACGATCTGGTACAGTTCCCGGTGCAGATGGACATATTTGTCGATCTCGCCGTTGGCGATGACGATTTCCGTGGTCTTCTCCCGGCTGGGGACCGTAATGCGGTTAATGTACTCCGAGAGCGTCTTCAGCTGGGGGTTCTTGGTGAGGCTGATGATCTCGTTGTGGAAGATGCAGTCGGCTTCCGTAATCTTCTGTACGTCCAGTTCTTTGGCGCTGACGGCTTTCTCGAGGTTCTGAAGCGCCGCACTGAGGCGACCCAGCTCTTCCCTTTTCGGTTTCCGTCCGATCAGGACATAGAGGGTCCCGATGTCGATGGCGCGACGCAGGTCGACAAAGTCCTGCCAGCTGGCGTTCTGCAGAATGATGCTGTAGAAAATGGGCGAGAGCATTTTCGGATCGAACTGTTCCGCGACAAAGGTTCCTTCCGCCCGTTTGATATAGAGTACGCCATAGGCCTCCATCTGTTTGATGGCCTCCCGGACGCTGTTTCGCCCCACACCGAGTCTCTGGCTCAGTTCCGCCTCGGTGGGAAGCTTGCTGCCCGGGCGCAGATTGCCCTTGATCATCTGATCGGTGATCCAGTCCTTTACGGAATCCACCACGGAGGTGTTACGGATCACGGGGAATTCAAGTTCGTTGCTGTCCATATCGCGCCTGCCTGTTCTTGTGTTACAGTTTTTTGAAGAATATATATCATAATACTTGCTGGTACGGCGGACTGTCAAGCCTTTTCTCTCTTTCTCTCCGGCGCTTCATTTCTTCTGTTCAGGAAGGGCAGCCCGTTGCTTTCGTGAATTTGCACATTTTTTGTCATTCAAAATAGGCAAAGCGACGAAATCTCAGTTTCTCCGATAAAAACTCTTTACAAATGCCCCGGAAGTCGTTAGAATTTAAACATCCTACATAGGATATTATATTATTCGGAGGTGCATCCCCAATGACTGTTGATGAACTCTCCCGCATTGCCAACCGTCTTCGTCTGGACGTGGTGGAAACGGTTCATGATGCAGGCGACGGCCATCCCGGTCCCTGTATGTCGATCGCGGATATCATGGCGGTTCTGTTTTTTGAAGAAATGAAGCTTGACCCGGCCAATCCCCGCTGGCCGGAGCGTGACCGCTTTGTGCTTTCCAAAGGGCACGCCTGCCCGATTCTTTACGCTGCGCTTGCGCGCAAGGGCTACTTCCCGCTGGAAGAGCTGAAGGGCCTGCGTTCTCTGGGCTCCTTCCTCCAGGGTCACCCCGATATGAATAAGATCCCCGGTGTGGATACGGTTTCCGGTTCTCTCGGCAACGGCGTGGCCATCGGTCTCGGCATGGCCATGGGCTGCCGGATGCAGGGCATTGAAAACTACGTCTATGCCATCGTCGGCGACGGCGAAGAGGAAGAGGGCATCATCTGGGAAGCCGCCATGGCTGCCGCCAAGTTCAAGGCCGGCAACCTCATCGTCTTCGCGGATCTGAACAACCATCAGTCCGGCGGCAAGGTCACCGAGCTCTCGAGTCTGTACCCGGTTGCCGACAAGTGGAACGCTTTCCACTGGCACGTTCAGGAGATCGACGGTCACGACATCGCCCAGATTCAGGCCGCCATCGCCGAAGCGAAGAAGGTCACCGACAAGCCGTCCCTGATTGCCTGCAAAACCGTCAAGGGCAAGAACATTCCTTATATGGAAGACAACAACGCCTGGCACAAGAGAGTGCCCACCGACGAAGAAGTCGAGATCGCGCGTGAAGCGCTCAAGGACAAGATCTGAGGGGAGGAAGAAAAATGGCTTTGAAATCTACCAGAGAAGCTGCGATGCTGGCCATCCAGGAGCTGGCCCGCGAAGATGAAAAAATCGTGATCGTCTCCCCCGACGCCGTTGCCGCCGCCCGCGCAACCAAGTTTCGTGAGGAGTTTCCCGACCGCGTGATCGAGGTCGGTATTGCCGAGCAGGATGCCGTGGATATTGCCGCGGGTCTCGCCACCACCGGGATGAAGCCGATCGTGGTCTCCTATGCCGGCTTCCTGACCATGCGCGCCTGCGAGATGATCCGCACCTTTATCGCCTATCCCGGCCTGAACGTCAAGCTCATCGGCCTCAACGGCGGCATGCTGGGCGGCGAGCGCGAGGGCGTCACCCATCAGTTCTATGAGGACGTCGGTATTCTGCGCAGCATGCCCGGCGTCAAGATCCTGACCCCGGCCGACGGCCAGCAGGCTTACTATGCCGCGAAGGCCATGATGGAAGTCGACGGTCCCTGCTATCTGCGTCTCGGTTCCGGCCGTGAGCCCGAGGTCTTCCCCGACGGCACGCCCTTCACCTTCGGCAAGGTCCGCGAGGTCAAGTCCTACGGCAATGATGTGGCCATTTTTGCTTCCGGCTTCATCATG
>JAGAFT010000071.1 GCA_017627975.1 Oscillospiraceae bacterium | reverse complement strand
TTTGGTCAGGATGGCGGCATGCACGTTCTTCAGGTTGTATTTCACCTTATTCTTCTTCGCAGGCATTATCTGTAACCTTCCTTTCAAATGACCAGAGGACTTCGTAGAGCTTCTCTTCCTCGATCCAGACCTCGGTCTTATCATAAAAAATGCCGTGACGATCGAGCACCTCTTCTACCTGGGCCTCCGTTTCCGGATTCTTCTCATCGGTATAGAGCTCGATATGCACGACATCCACCTTAAGATACACGACCCCGTCGGCGGAAAAGTTGTCCGACGCCGGGATCAGAAATGTAATAAACGGAGGCTCTGGGGATTCCCCTTCCGCGAAATGGTCATAGGCGAAGGGAATGCCGATCTCCTCCAATAGCGCCATCAGGTCATCCACTGGTAAGCCCCCTTTCGATATCCTTCATCAGCTGTTCTTCTGCCGCTTCCTCTGCGGGTGCGATATGCGGGATGGCCCTTACTCTTCCGCCGCCCCGCTTGGCATGCCCGTGCTCCAAGAGATGGGCCAGCATATAACGAGTGGGGGAATACACGGTTACTTCCAGTTCGGTAGAACTCTCCTTAGTCTTCTTTGTCCGCCAGCTCTTCGCATACCGCCCGGTCTTTTTCGGAGCGTTCGCACCAATATCCTTCTTGACGGCATTCCCGGCTTTGGTGACGGCTGTCTTTACGACTTCTGCAGAGAGCTTACTGTATTCCTCCAGCTGCTCGTTCACAGTTTCCGCCAGCTGGTCGATCTTGATCTTTCGATTGCTCATAGGCTCACCTCTCCACAAACTCTGCTGTAAATTTCCGGCTTTTGCGGCGGAAACCCTGATCATCGACAGAAACAATGTTATAGATCCGGTCATACAAAAGGATGCGGTAATTCTTGCTGTTTACCGCATCTGTTTCCGATGACCACCGCACCGTAAAGTTCAACCGGTCTTCCTCTTCCGTATGACCGGCGGCTTCTGTCTCATCCGCTTTGGCATTCCCCTTTGATACGGAGGCCCAGCAGGAGAAATAGTCTGTCCATGCGGATTTATGGTTCCCGTATTTATCGACCACGGTTTCATTTTTCTGGATGGTGATCCGCACCCGCATGCCTGCGATATTCATCACACCACCCCCTCCCGGATCGCAAACAGGAGCGACCGCAGCGTTAAGGTCAGCTCCGTATAATCTGCTTTTTCCCTGTGCTCAAACATATAGCCAACCGCATAGAGAATGGCCACTTTCATAATCTCCCGGATATGGGCGAGGGCCTCCCCGGTATAATCCTCTGTCTCGGTATCATCCGAATTGACTTCTGCCCACTGCCTATCCGAGAGCCGGGCCACATCGACGCACAGCTTTTCTGCGGAGGATAAAAGGATGCCGGTCATGGCATCCTCATCCGCCGAGTCCACCCGGAGGTACGATTTAGCGTCCTCAAGCGAAATCAATGCCATGACCGGTCACCTCGCTTTCATCAGGCTCCGGTACCAGTACCGGCAGTCTTTGTGCCCTTCATCTTCAGGGCCTGAATCGCCTCCGGCAGGATCAGCTTCCCATCCACACGCTGGGTGGAAATGAAGCCAACCTGATCGGTGCGGGCATAGAGCTCGTTCAGGCGCTTAAAGGTACGGTTCTGGCGGTCAGCGATCCAGTAGTAACTGAAATCACCGAACAGCAGCGCCTTCTCGCCTTTTGCGATTGCGGGCATGTAGGAACTGGTGATGATCGGACGGGACAGAACGGTATCCGGCTTTCCGACCTCAAGGGACGGCTTCCAGATATAGTTGTCGTTCTTATCCTTGATCTTCATCAGCTGCAGAAGCAGCGCCTCGTTGCAGAGGAACTTCGCCTTCTTTCTGTACGGACTCTTCAGCGCGTAGTAGAGGTCGAAGATCTCATCGAAGGTCACAGCAGTTTCAGACGCGGCAGTCACGCCGACCGGGACACCGCCGGTTTCTGCGAGAAGCCCCAGAGGCTTGCCCTGTCCGTCGCCGGTGATGAACGCCTTCTCCTCCGCGTTACCCATACGGACACCAAAACGGCGTGCAATATAGGAAGCCAGGTCGAAAGCGGAATCATGCAGCAGCTCATTGCTGATCTTAATCATGGTTCCCATCTTATAGGCGGCAAGGGTCGTCTGGCCGAAGGTCGTATCTGCCTCCGGGATCTCCTCACCCTCATCGATCCAGCTGGCCTCTCCGGAGTCCTCCGCGATCGGGATCTTACGGGTGCCGGAGGAAGTGCGGATCACGGTCGCAAGGCCACGGAAGATGTTATTCTCCTCCAGTGCCTCGACGAGTTTCCTCTCAAACTCATCCGGTACGGTATAGCCGCCCTTCTCATCCTCGCCGATGGAAAGACCTTCCAGCGCGGCATTGGAGATGCGTCCACGCAGCATATCCCAGAATGCCTCGTTATACTCTGCGGTCGCGGTCGGACGGACGTTTTTCTTCTTGCCGTCCTTCGGATCAGCATGCACCGGCGTAGAGGTCGGGGCAGAGAGCTTCGCATCCATCTCGGCCTGCTCTTCAAGGCGGGTGATCTCATCGCCCAGTGCCTTCACATCCGCAGCCATCTTGTTGTACTGCTCCACGGCCTCTGCCTTTACAAGACCGTTCTCATCCCTGTGCTGCTCAAGGAATGCCTTGGTCTGCTCCCACAGGGTGTTTCTCTTATTTCTCAGTTCGATAATCTTACTCATGGTAGATACCTTCCTTTCG
>JAGAFT010000070.1 GCA_017627975.1 Oscillospiraceae bacterium | reverse complement strand
CTGTGTTACGGCAACGAGGTTGAACCGCTTCTGGCCGTTTATGATACCCAGCTGGCCTCGCGGGCTGAAGAACTGATTCTCTCCGGGAACTGGTCCGTACGGAGCCTGTTCGCCGGTTTGGAAGTAAAGAAACTGGTATACACCGGAGATCCGGACTTCCTTTTAAACTGCAATACGCCGGAAGACTTTGAAAAGGCAAAAGCGCTTTACCGGCATGTGAACTGACCGAGACGAGGAAGCAGGGGCGCCCCTTTGGGGCACCCCTGCTTCCTCGTTTTGGTTTATCTGTTTCTATACTCTTTCAGCCGTTCACACAATAATGTGACAACAGCAGATCTTTCAGCATCATGAGCTCATTCTCCGGATCCGCGCCGGATTCCGGGACATAGACCAGGCCCACGGCATAGCGCGTAACGGCCGCCAGCATAATGTGAAAGGATCCGGAAAACATCTCGACCTCCGGAATATCGCTCCGAAGCGTGCCGTCTTTCTGTCCCTTTTCATACAGGACATGGAAAAGCCGTCCCAGATTGTCCACCATACGCATATAGGGCTGCTTCTGTTCCGCCGAGCCGTCCGCGCTGCGCAGATAGCTGTTGAAATCATAGTTAAAGCGGAGCAGATCGCCGTGGTTGCGGTAGAGATCGAGAAACCCCTCCAGGAAAAAGCGCAGATACTCCGCGCCGGTCATCTTTTCGATCTCTTCCTCTGTCAGGAGCTCCCCTTGACTCTGAATATACTCATCCCAGGTCCGGGTACCGATCGCCACCACCAGGTCCAGCTTGGTGGGATAATAACGATAAACCGTTGCCCGTCCGACGCCGCTGGCCTCCGCCACCTCCGGCATGGTGACGCCCTCAATGCTCTTTTCGGAAAAGAGGCGGTACGCCTCCTCCAGAATCCTTTGCTGCCGCTCTATCTTCCAGGCTTTCCCACCGGTATAATCGTACACGCTCTGATCTCCAGGCGTCAGATCTTGAGCGCCAGGTTCTCGCCGGAAATGCCGACGAAGGCGCCGTTCTTCTGCTGGGGGGAATCGGGGTGGCAGGTCAGCCACTTGTTGCGCATCCAGAGCATCTTCTCTTCGCCCTCGGCGGAAGTGTTCACGGACGGCAGCGCCTCGTTGGTGCCCTTCTCAAGGATCACCAGGCAGCGGAAGCCGTCTTCGGAAATGCGGCAGGGCGCAAAGTGCAGCACCAGAGGGAAGATCTCTACCAGCACGCCCGCCGGCAGGTAGAAGCCGACGACATCCGCGCTGTCAAGTTTCCCGTCGTCCAGCTGCTCCGGCAGAGCCAGCAGCAGCACCAGACCGGTGGTGGTAAAGTTGACTTCACTGCACTTGTGATACTCCATGGCGTTGAGCTTGTACCCGCGGCCGTTGCAGAAGCCCGCTTCGATGGGCATGTCGCCGAAGACGACGCGCTTCATGTCCTGCATGAGTGCAACCTCTTCGAGGACCGGAACGGAAGCCTGATAGCAGTTTCCTTCCGCGGGAATGGCACAGGTGTCCAGGGCCTTGGCAAGCTCAGCGGTCTCACCGGCAAGAACTCTGCCATAACGTTTAAACTCCGGATCGGTGACGCTGTAGAGCGGCAGGCCCGGATTCTTCTTCCGAAGCATTTCCAACATGGTATCCATTAGCGTATTCCTCCGTTGTCAATAAAGTTCTGAACCGCAAGCAGGCAGGCCGCACGGTCTTCCAGCTGCTGGTTGAATTTGCTTTTCTCAATGACGACGTCATGTCGGGCGTCCACGCCCTCCTGAAGTTCGCTGATCAGGCGGGAGAGATAGTAGGAATCCTCAAACAGGCTGCCGTAGAGCACGATCTTTCCCGGATCGACCAGATAGATCGCCGCTTTAATGGCGGTACCGAGCGCCTGGATGGCGCGGTCCACGATTTCGGACGCGCCCTGGTCCCCGTTGCTTGCCGCCGCGAAAACGTCAAACACGCTCAGGCTCTCGGTGTCCCGATCCCGGTACTTTCGCCACAGCAGGGGCGTCTTCTCCTCCGAGAGCATCGCGATGGCATCCTCCCGGATCGAGCCCGGCGATGCGATGGTCTCCAGGCATCCGCTCTTTCCGCAGTGGCAGGGCTTCCCTCCCCGGCGAATCACCGGAATGTGGCCGATCTCCGCGCACTGGGCGGTCACGCCGTGCCAGATCTTTCCGTCGATGGACAGCGCCGCGCCGATGCCGTAGCCGCAGCGGATAAACAGCTGCGAGCCGGTTGTCTCGTCCTGGGAGACGAACATCTGCGCCGCAAAGAGCGAGCGGACGTTGTTCTCCATTACGGTGTGAAAGCCCGTCAGCTCTTCAAACTTCTCACAGAGCGGATAATCCGTCTCGGCAAGCGCGCCGAAGCTGTTGCGCACGATCCGTCCGTTTTCCGAGGTAATGCCTCGCACCGCGACGCCGAGCCCGATCACAGTCTCCCGCTGGATTCCGTTGTCTTCCATGAGCTGCAGCAGTCTCGCGGAGAGCCGCTCGGCGGTCGCTTCCGCCGGCGCCCTGGTCTCCAGCGGGACTTCTTCCGTGAAGATCACACGGCCGTCCAGCCATACGCCCGAGAGGATCGCCTGGCGAAGGTTGATCAGGATGCCGAGGCCGCAGGCCACCTCCGCGTTGAGATCGATCAGGATCTCCCGCCGGCCGGCGTTGCTGCTGCTGAGCATCTCGCCTTCCATCAGCAGGCCGTCCGTGATCATTTCGCCGACGATCTTGGTGATGGCCGCCGGGGTCAGGTGCATGTTCTCCGCGAGCCGCTTGCGCGACATGGCGCCCTTCTCATGGAGAATCCGCAGCGCCGCGCTCCGGTTGCTGCGCTTCACGCTCATTAAATTGTCGCCTTGATACGACATAAGTACTCTCTTTCGTTTGGGGTCAGGATTCTCTCGCCGGTCTGCCGCTGTGGTTGATGCGTCCGCGCTGCAGAATCACCGCCGCGCCCGCCAGCACCACCAGGATGCCCAGCAGCTTCTTGACCGTCAGTTCCTCGTTCAGGAAGAACACGCCGATAAAGCAGCTCAGCACCGGCATCAGCAGCAGGTAGAGCTTGACCAGCCAGACTTCAAAGTGCTTGAGATTGCGATAGTAGAAGAAATAGATTCCCGTCTGGGCAAGACCGCCCAGCACCACCAGCCACCAGAAGCCGCTGCCCATGTTCTGGGGGATACGGAACTCTCCGTGCAGCGCCGCGCTGCAGCCGAAGAGGATCAGCACCACGGCGTTGTTGTAATAGGAGATCATGTCCGCGTCTTCGTGGTACTTCTCCTGCGCCGCTTTGATGATGAAGGCGTTGGCGCTGACGCAGGCCGCCGACAGCAGGAAGTAGAGGTCCGTCACATGAAGGGTCATTCCGCCGAAGTCCACCCCCAGCACCAGCAGCACGCCGCCGAGCATGATGGCCGTGCCGAGCCAGTCGGAGATGTAGAGCTTCTTGTGATACAGAATCACCGTGGCAAGATTCACCATCAGGACATCGGTCTTCAGGAGGGCCGTTCCGGTGCTCAGGGAGCCGCCGGCATAGCCGAGGTTTGCAAACAGGTCCAGCAGGAAGCCGAACACACCGATCATGACCAGGATCCGGACCGCTTTCCCCTGATGAAAAAGCCGGCTGAAGTTCTTGTCCGCCAGCAGCTGGGCCGTCAGGAACACCAGCGCCGCCGTGCGCAGGAGAAATCCGGCCATTCTGGCCGAGCCGGTCGCGTCGACCACGATCTTGCTGACCGCGTAGTAGATCGACCAGGATACCACCATCCCGATCACCATCAGGGTATATTTCAGGTCTTCCTTCATGGCTGTACTTCCTTTATCAGCTTTCCCGCCCTTTCGGGCGGGAAACAGTGCTTTCGACTATGCTTGTGTTGCGCTTCCATCAGACAGGGCTCCGTCGTATTTGCACAGGGCCTTTCTGTCTATTTACGATTCTCTCAGGCAGTTTTCCCCAGCATCTCGCGCAGGGCCTTTTTGTCTGTTTGTCACGCTCCCGCCCGCAGGGCGGGAGCGTCATTTTTTCTCTCAGGCAAGCTTCTCGAACATCTCGCGCAGGGCTTTCTCGTCCATATGCACGGGATTGTTGTTCATCAGGCCGTGTACCGCGCAGTCATGGGCCAGCTTGTCGAGGTCGACTTCGCCCAGGTCGCGAAGGGTGCTGCGCAGGCCGGCAAGCTTCTTAAGGGCCGCGATGCGCTGGGCCAGCTCTTCGGTGCCGGAGAGGCCGACTCTGCGGCAGAGGAGCTCCAGACGCTCATCCGCGTTGATGCGCACGAAGCTGTCCAGGGTAAAGGCGCAGGCTTCGCCGTGGGGCAGATGATAGTCCTCAGACAGAGGATAGCTGCAGGCGTGGCAGCCGGCGGTCTTCGGCAGTGCGAAGCTCAGGCCGCCGAGCAGAGAAGCATAGGCCATGTTGGCGCGGGCTTCCATGTTGCTGCCGTCGGTGTAGGCCGTCTCGAGGTTCTCGAGGATCGTGCGGACAGCTTCCACCGCCATCAGGTCGGAGACGGGCTGATGATTCTTGCTCCAGTAGCCTTCCAGCGCGTGGGCCATGGCGTCCAGGCCGGTGTTCATGGTGGTGCGGGGCGGAACGGTGGAGCTCAGCACGGGGTCGACAATGGCCACCTTGGGCATGAAGACCGGGTTGTTGATGGTCTTCTTCTCGGTCTCGTGGCTGATGACGGAGACCTGGGTCACTTCGCTTCCGGTTCCGGCCGTGGTCGGGACCGCGATGATGGTCAGGCGCTCTGCCGGGAAGGGCTTCTCCCCGTGATAGTATTCAATGGCTTCGCCGTCGCCCAGGGCGATGGCCGCGGCAAACTTTGCCGTGTCAATGGCACTGCCGCCGCCGATGCCGATGACTGCGTCGGCCTTGGTCTCACGGGCCAGGCGGGTGGTCTCAATCACGCCGGAGAGCTGGGGGTTCTGCTCGACGCCGCCGAAAACGGCCGCGATGCGGCTGTCCTTCTCCTGCATCTCCTTCGCCGTCGGGGCAAAGTGCTTTCCGCAGGCGATTACGCAGCGCTCCACGCCGAGCTCTTCGAGCACTTCACCAAGCTTTGCAAACTTTCCCTCGCCGAAGTAGATCTTGACCGGCTGGGAATAGACAAACTCATGCGCCATAGATGTTCGCCTCAATCTCGTTGACCTTGGCTGCGAACTTGTGCATGTTGGCAGCGCGCCAGTCTTCCAGATCCTGGCACCAGTCGGTGGCGAGGAAGGTCTTGACCATCTCGACGGCCATTTCCGGTCCGACGATCCATCCGCCCATGCACAGGACGTTGGCGTTGTTGATGGCGCGGGCCATCTTGGCGGAGTAGACGCCTTCGCAGGCGACGGCGTAAACACCCTTGTACTTGTTCGCAACAACGGACATGCCTGCGCCGGTGCCGCAGATCAGGACGGCCTTGTCATAGGTGCCGTTCTGAACCAGGGGAGCGACCTCGCTCGCAACCTGATAATAGGGATGGACCTGTTCGAGATCGGTGGTGCCGAGATCGTCGAACTCAACGCCTGCTTCGGTCAGATAGGCCTTGATGGCTTCTTTTGCGGAAAAACCGGACTTGTCGCTGCCAATTGCAATTTTCATGATGTAAAACTCCTCTTACATTATAATTTAAGTCAATAAGAATCCCGCCCCGCAGGGGCGGGATTCGGATGATTGAGATTACTTCAGGGTAACTGCCTTCTTGGCGCTGGCGACGATGTTCTCGACCGTAAGGCCGGTGACTTCGCGCAGATACGGAAGCTTGCCGACTTCACCGAAGTGGTCCTGAACACCGACGGCGACCACGGGGATCTTCTCCATGGCGAGGGCTTCGAGAACGGCGGACTGCAGGCCGCCGATGACGTTGTGGTTCTCCACGGTGAGGACCGCACCGGTCTTGCGGGCGGAAGCCACAACGGCGCCCTTGTCGATGGGCTTAATGGTGTGGATGTTGATGATCTCGGCGTCAATGCCTTCCTCGGCGAGCTTCTTGGAAGCTTCGATGACATCGGCGGTCAGCATGCCGGTGACAAAGATCGTGAGGTCCTTGCCCTCTTTGATGGTGTCGGCCTTGAAGAGGTCGAACTTGTAGCCTTCGTCGAAGACCTTCGGCAGCTCCTTGCGGAACAGGCGGACATAGACCGGTCCGTCGTACTCGTTCAGGACGGGCATGGCGGCGCGGAGCTGGACCTCGTCAACCGGCTCGAAGATGACGACGCCGGGGATGGAACGGACAACACCGATGTCTTCCATGCTCATGTGGGTACCGCCGTTGAGCTCGGCCGCAATGCCGGGGTCGGTGCCGACGATCTTCACATTGCGCTTGGCATAGGAGATGGAGATCGCGATCTGGTCGCAGATGCGGCGGGTGGCAAACGGAGTGAAGCTCTCGATCCAGGGCTTGAAGCCATAGCTGGAGAGGCCGGCCGCGATGGAGGCCATGTCCTGCTCGGCAACGCCGCAGTCAAAGCTCTGCTCGGGGAACTTGGCGCGCAGGCCCAGCGTTCCGCTGGCTTTTCCGAGGTCCGCGTCGAGAATGACGACGTGCTTGTCTTTTTCCATCATTTCCGCGAGGCACGCGGCATAAACAGCTCTCATTTCCATGGATTAGTCCTCCCCTCTGATTTCACGGATGGCCGCCTCGGCCTGCTCCTCGCTGACCGGGCAGTTGTGGTTGCCGGAGCCCATGTCTTCGATCCACTTGACGCCGCAGCCCTTCAGGGTGTTGAGGATGATCATGGTGGGCTTTCCGCTGTCGCGGCCAAGCTTGGCATGCTCAACAGCCTGCTCAACCTGCTCAACATCATTGCCGTCTTCCACATCGATGACGTTCCAGCCGAACGCGGCCCATTTCTCAGCCAGCGGGGCGATGTCATTGACCTCGGCAACGGTGCCGTCGATCTGCTGCTTATTATAATCGGTGAAGGCGATCAGGTTGTCCAGCTTCTTCGCCGCGGCGAACATGGCCGCTTCCCAGATCTGGCCTTCCTGGCTCTCGCCGTCGCCGATCATGGTGTAGATCGTTGCGCCGTCCTTCTCAAGCTTGGAGCCCAGCGCCACGCCGACTGCGCAGCTGAAGCCCTGACCGAGAGAACCGGTGGTCATGTCGATGCCGGTGGTGCGGTTCATATCGCAGTGGGAAGGAAGATTGGTGCCGCCCTGGTTCAGGGTGAGCAGCTCTTTCTTGTCAAAGTAGCCGCGGTTGGCCAGCGTCGCGTAGACGGCCGGGCCGGCATGGCCCTTGGAGCAGATAAAGCGGTCGCGGCCTTCCATCTTCGGGTTGGCCGGGTCGATGTTCATCTCTTTAAAATACAGGACAGCAAGTGCTTCCACGACAGACAGGCAGCCGCCGATGTGGCCGACGCCCAGGTGTCCGATGCAGGTCATGATATCACAGCGGATATCTTTGCAGACTTCTTTCAGATCGTAGCTCAATGGAATTTCCTCCTCCTTGATGTTTCATCTTATATCATTGATGATTCAGGAAACGCTGTCGAAGCAGAATTTGATTAAAGCTTCTAAGCAATTCAGAGTGTACCGCCTTTTGTTGGTTTTGTCAATAGTTATTTTTGGTTTTTTCTGAAAATACTTTTTCATCTTTTCCAAAAATAAAGCTTGACAGTTGCGCCCGGAGAAGCTATGATAGTTCACAGCGTTAAACAATTTTAGGAGGTAATCTTTATGAGCTTCTGTTCTGTCTATATCCCGGTGGGTGTCCCCACCTATCATCTGGAAACCGCTCAGGATCAGTTTGAGCGCTCCTGCGCCATGCTGCGCGGGGTGGATCCCGATTTTGTCTGCCCGGATGAGATGCTGCTCACGCTCGACAAGCTGCGCGCCTATCTCGACGGTCTGAACCCGGATCTGATCGTGTTCCAGAATCTGACCTTTGCCAATGCCGCCTACATGGCCGAAGTGCTGCGCCGCTACAACTGCCCGATGCTGCTCTGGACGCTGCGCGAGCCCGTTATTGACGGCGGGCGCCTCCGTCTGAACTCCCTGACCGGCGCTTACTCCGCCGCCAACACCCTCGCCGCCTTCGACGGCCGTGCCTTCAACTGGTGCTTCGGCGCTCCGGAAGAGGAGTCCGTCGTCTCCGCTGTGAAGGCCACCGTGGAAGCCGCCAAGGTCAAGAAGGCCATGCGCAGCCTGACCATGTCCGCCATCGGCCATACGCCCCAGGGCTTCGGCTTCGGCCGCGCGCTGGACAGCGAGCTGATGAACACCTTCGGCGTGGAGCTTGAGTCCATCGAAGCCCGCGAGCTCATCGACATGGCCAAGACCTATACGGACGAGGAATGCGCCGAGTATCTGCGGGACACCGAGAAGTGCACCTGCGGTCTGGACAAGACCCCGGAGAACAACCGCAACGACCACGCCCGCCTGCTCAAGGCTTATCGCGATTATGTCAGGACGCATCACATCGGCGCTCTGGCTTCCCGCTGCTGGCCCGATTTCTTCACCTCCTTCGGCACCCCGGTCTGCACCGTGCTCAGCATGCTGAACGATGAAGGCGTGGCCGCCGCCTGCGAGGCCGACATCTACGGCGCACTCTCCATGTGGATCGGCATGCAGCTGTCCAACGAGCCCGTCTTCTTCGGCGATCCAGTCGCTCTGGATGAAGAAGAGAGCTCCATCACCTACTGGCACTGCGGCGCTGCCGCCTGCAGCCTCGCCCGCAAGGACACCGGCGCCGTCGTCGGCGTGCATCCCAACCGCAAGATCGGCCCCGCGATGGACTTCGGCTGTGAAGCCTTCCCCGAGGCCACCATCTTCCGCATCGGCCGCAAGCCCGACGGCAGCTTCCGCTTCTTTGTGGCGGAGGGTTCCGTTCTGGATAAGCCCAAGCAGTTTATCGGCACGTCCATCGTGGTGAAGACCGACCGCAACAGCAAGGAAGTCGTCGAGGACAGCATCCGCTCCGGCTTTGAGCCGCACTTTGCCGTCATCAAGGGCCACCACGCCGAGACCCTGAAGGTTCTGGCCGAGATGTTCGGCTTTGAAGTCTGCAAGTATTGATTCTATGATCCGGCCGCTCTCCCCTTTCGCGGGAGAGCGTTCCAATATCACCTCTGGAAAAGGGAGCCTTTTATGAAACTGATCAACAATCTTTCCGACTGGTGCCTGGAGCGTCACGGCGAAACCCTTCTGCGCTCCTCCGGGTCCTTCCCCATGATTTTTGTCGGCTGTGGGCAGGAGTCCGTCGACATGTACCGCGGCAACTTCAAGATCGAGGACTATGTAACGGAACGCCGCGCGCTTTCCCTTACCGCCCTGCATGAGCAGTCTGACGGCGCCGAGCTGGAATTTGGCGATGACCTTACGGTGCGCGTGACCTTGGACGGCGACTGTGCCGTGCTGCGCTTTACGCAGAAGAACCCGAGTATTAACCGCGTCTGGTTCCGCGTCCCCGCGGAAAAGGACGAATGCTGCTGGGGCTGTGGCGAACAGATGTCCTACTTCAATCTTCGCGGGCGCCACTTCCCCCTCTGGACCTCGGAGCCGGGTGTCGGGCGCGACAAGACCACCTATGTGACCTGGCGCTCCGACGTGGAGAACAAGGCCGGCGGCGATTATTACAACACCAACTTCCCCCAGCCCACCTTTGTCTCCAGCCGGCATTATTATCTTCACGCCGAGACCACGGCCTATGCGGATTTCGACTTCCGGCATGAAGCCTTCCATGAGCTGCAGTTCTGGGAGCTTCCCTCCTCCATCCGCATCGAGGCCGCGGATACCTTCCTCGACCTTCTCACGAAGGAGACGGCCTTCTTCGGCCGCCAGCCTGAGCTTCCCGACTGGGTCTACAACGGGCTCATCATCGGCGTGCAGGGCGGAAGCGAGCGCTCTTTCGGTCTGCTGGAAAAAACGCTGCAGCACAACATCAAGGTCTCCGGCGTCTGGTGCCAGGACTGGTGCGGCAAGCGTGTCACCTCCTTCGGCAAGCGCCTGCAGTGGGACTGGCATTTCCATCCGGAGATGTACCCGGATCTCCCGGCCGAGATCGAAAAGCTCCACGCCAGGGGGATCAAATTTCTCAGCTACGTCAATCCCTATCTGGTGGAAGGCGGCGAGCTGTATCGCAAGGGTCTGGAAGCAGATGTCTTTGCCCGCCGCAGCGACGGCAGTGTCTATCTCGTTGACTTCGGCGAGTTCAACTGCGGCGTCATCGACCTGACAGATCCCAAAGCCTTCAACTGGTTCAAGGATGAGGTCATCAGAAAGCACAGTCTGGACATCGGCATCGACGGCTGGATGGCGGACTTCGGAGAGTATCTGCCGACGGACGACATCGTGCTGCACAGCGGAAAGAGCCCCATGATCGAGCACAACCACTGGCCTGCACTCTGGGCCAAGTGCAACTACGACGCCGTCTCCGAAGCCGGAAAGCTCGGCGAGGTGGTTTACTTCATGCGCGCCGGCTTCACCGGCAGCCAGAAATACTGCACCCTGCTTTGGGCCGGGGATCAGAGCGTCGACTTCTCCCGCCACGACGGTCTCTGCACCGTTATCAGCGCCGCGCTGAGCGCCGGGATGAGCGGCTGCGGTCTGACCCACAGCGATATCGGCGGCTACACCAGTCTTTTCGACAATACCCGCACCAAGGAAGTCTTCCTCCGCTGGGCGGAGATGGCGGCCTTCACGCCGGTCATGCGCACCCACGAAGGCAACCGCCCGGACACCAACTTCCAGTATTACGACGACGAGGGCTGCATGAACCGTCTCGCCCGCCTGGTCGGCATCTACACGGCTCTCGCCCCCATGCTGAAGGAGCTGGTCAAAGAAAACCATGCGTGCGGTATCCCGGTGCAGCGTCCCCTTTTCCTGCATCACGAAGACGACCCGCGCTGCTATACGGAGCAGTTTGAGTATCTTCTGGGCGAAGACGTGCTGGTCGCGCCGGTCTGGCAGGAAGCGCAGACGGAGCGCAGCGTCTATCTCCCCGAGGGCGAATGGGTCCATCTGTGGACCGGAAAAACTTATGAGCAGGGCGATCATACCGTCCCGGCTCCTCTGGGAGACACACCCGTGTTCTATCGGAAGGGCTCCCGCTGGGCAAGCCTGATGGAGGACATCCGCACCCGCTTTGCGCAACAGTATTAAGTTTCATTTTTGTGCAATCTATCTAATTTCTTCTCTTCTCTTTAGGCACATTCGCACAATTGACAAACAGATTGCACGAGAGTAAAATGATACCATTGAATTGTTTAAAGCTGTTTATTAATTAATTCGATTGATTAATTAATCGGCTCCCATTCTTCCTCTGTGATTAAGGCATCTGCCTTGTCAAATATATTTTTCCATTAGGAGGAACCAAATGAAAAACCTGAAGCGCGTTCTCCCCATGCTGCTGGTTCTGGTCTTGGTCTTTGCCCTGGCCGCCGGCACAACCGCTTTCGCCGCCGGCGAGACGGTTAAGATCATCTGCCCCTATGGCGCGGGCGGTGTTGCGGACCTGGTTACCCGCGAGTATGCCAAGGCTGCCAACAATGTTCAGTCCGACTACAACTTCATCGTTGAGAACCTGACCGGCGGTGATGGCTTCGTCGCCAACGCCACCTTCTCCGAGGAAGATCCCAGCACCATGGATCTGCTTGTCATGGGCTACGGCGTCTGCTACAGAGTCGACGCGGCCGCCAAGTATGAGACCGAAGAAGTCGATTTCGACCTCACCAAGAACGTCCCATTCTGCACCATCGATGACCGTACCTGGATCATGTTCGGTGCACCCGGCACCACCCTCGCCGATGTCCTCGCCAAGGCGAAGGACGGCGGCATCAAGATGTCCGGCGGCAACCCCCTGTCTGACCCGCATCTGGCTCTCGGCACCCTGATCCTCGCCGAAGGCGGCAAAGTTCAGCCCATCCCCTATGACGGCGGCGCTGAGCAGAAGAAGGGCCTGACCGACGGTGAAGTCGACGTCTTCGTCGGTGGCTCCCCGGTTACCAAGGCTGACGTGGAAGCCGGCACCCTCGTTCCGCTGCTTGCTTTCTCTGACAAGCCCTTCGAAGGCTTTGTCGGCCCCGATGGCAAAGCCATTTCTGTCCCCTGCATCTGCGGTGAGGGCAAAGCTCCCGAGCTGAATGCCGACAACGATTACAGCGCCAGCATCCTCGCCGGCGGCGGCGGCCTGGCCACCCACGAAGGCTGCGATCCCGCTTTCCGTGATGCCATGACCGAGATTGCCAAGCAGGTCTGGGCGGACGAAGAGTTCTCCAGCTGGGTTGAAGGCTCCCTGCTCAACAACTTCCAGAAGTACGGTGACGACGCGGTCAGCTTCTACACCGAAGCCCGCGAGAAGGCCATGAATGCCTACGCCATCCTCTTCGGCGAATAATACGCAACGCTAAGCACCAGCTCATATGGCTGATGGGCTGAAATATGCCCATCAGCCCCTTTTTTCCGTAAAAATCCCGTTAAGATGCTTGCTCCCGGGAGAGAGAGAAAGGATTCCCATGAAAATCAAGATTAAAACCAATTTGGTTTCGGGTATTCTAATGGCTCTGTTCAGCGGATATATGCTGTATGTCATGCCGAAGCAAGTCAAGGTACCCGCCTATGATTCCGGTGCGCCAAGTCCCCGAATCATCCCCGGCATTTGTCTTATTGTAATCCTGATCTGCTCGATCGTTCTGATCATCGAGAGTCTGGTCTTCAAGAAAGAAAAGATCGTCGAGTTCGACTGGAACAATGAGAAACCCGCCATCCTTCTGATTGCCATCCTCTGCATTTATGTTTTCCTGATCATCAAGATCGGATTCATCCTGGCATCCGCCATCACTTTTACCGTCGTTCTGCTATACTGCGGAGAGCGCAAACCCTTTATTTATATCTTCACGATCGCTTTGGCAGTGGGGATCTATTTCCTGTTCACCCTGGTGTTCCACGTCTCCCTGCCCGCCGGGATTCTGCCGTTTTAAGGAGGCGAGCGTATGGATTTTACAATGATTACACAGGCTGCGGCGCAGACCTTCACGCTATATAACATCGCTCTGATTTTTGGCGGCCTCCTGATCGGTATGGTCATCGGCTGTATCCCCGGCCTGAGCGTCACCCTCGGTATCATTCTGATGCTTCCCCTGACCTACAACATGGAAGATGCCGCTTCGGCCATCATCCTGATGCTGGCGGTCTATGTCGGCGGCATGTACGGCGGTTCCATCTCCGCCATCACGCTGAACACGCCGGGTACCAACTCCGCCATTGCCACGACTTTTGACGGCTATCCGCTGGCACGAAAGGGCAAAGTCAAGAAGGCCCTGGACGTCTCCCTTTTTGCCTCCACCTTCGGCGGTCTGTTCTCGGCGCTGCTGCTTCTGCTCTGTGCCCAGCTCATCACCAAGGCCGTTTCGAAGTTCACCTCGGTCGAGTATTTTGCCCTCGGTATCATGGGCATCTCCCTGATCGCCGGCGTTTCCGGCGAGAGTCTGCCGAAGGCCCTGATCTCCGGTATGCTGGGTCTTCTGATGGCCTGCATCGGCAAAGACTCGGTCACCGGCGTCAGCCGCTATGCTTTCGGTTCGAATGTTCTGCGTTACGGCATCAACATCCTGCCCGCCATGATCGCCCTGATCGCCCTGATGCAGGTCGTGGACAAGCTGAGGGAGTTCCGGCTCTCCGGCGGCAAGATCAAGGATGCCAACAAGATCGACAACGACGGCATGACCGGAAAAGAAGCAAAGAGCATCCTGCCCGCCTGCTTCAAGTCCTCCGCCATTGCCTCCATCCTGGGCGCAATGCCCGGTGTTGGCGGCGGTGTGGCTCAGTTCATGTGCTACAACGAAGTCCGCCGCTCTTCCAAGCATCCGGAAGAATTCGGCAAGGGCTGCCTCGAGGGCATTGCCGCGGCCGAGTCCTCCAACAACGCGGTCGTCGGCTCCGCCATGATCCCGCTGCTGACCCTCGGTATCCCGGGTGACGGTGTTACCGCGCTGCTGCTGGGCGCTTTCATGCTGCACGGCATCACCCCGGGTCCCACGATGTTCACCAAGCAGGGCGTCATGGCCTATACGATCATCATCGGCTGCCTGGTCGCCAACATCTTCCTTTTCCCCATCGGAAAGGCTCTGACCCGTGCGGTGGCCAAGGTCATCCAGGTCCGCTACACCTACCTGGCCTGCGCGATCATCATGTTCTGCTTCGCCGGCGCCTTTGCCGCTTCCGGCCACGTGAAGGAACTGATTCTGACAGCCGCGATCCTGATCCTCAGCTATGTCCTGACGATTCTGGATATCGACAACACACCGCTGCTGCTGGGTATGATCCTCGAGCCCATCATGGAGAAGTACTTCGTCTCCGCCTCCATGGCCTATGACCGGGATTATTCCATCTTTGTCCGCCGTCCGATTTCCCTCGTCATCCTCATCATCACGGTCGTCATGGTCATCTCCATGATGCGTGTCAACCGCCGTGTCAACGCCCTCAATGCCGAGCAGGAGGCCGCCATGGCCGCCGAGCACGAGCAGATGGGTTCAGCGGAAGACGCTGTCCGGGCAGTTGAAACTGCCAAGGCGGATGTTGACGCCTCCTTCGAGGATTCCATTGCCGACGCGGTCTTTGAAAAGGAGCACATCACGGCCAAGCCTGATGTGAAGGTCAACAAGGATCAAGACAAATCATAATTCCCTCATCTGAGCCAACTCTCATAACGAATCAAAGGGAGCGCCGTTTCGCACGCCGTGCGTCGCGGGCTCCCTTTGTACGTGATCAAAAAGAAAAGGAATCTCTCCCATGCTGATTGAGCAAACTGATTTCGGCGTCACCCGCTCGGGCAAAGACGCACATCTCTTCTCCATCCGGAATACCCGCGGTATGTGTGCTGTGGTGACGGATTACGGCGCCATCCTCGTGAAGCTTTTGGTCCCCGGACCGGACGGAATTACCCGGGATGTGGTTACCGGGTACGATACGCCGCCGGAGTATGAGGCAGGCGGTTTTTTCGGTGCCACCGTCGGCCGCCATGCCAACCGCATCTCCGGTGCGGCCTTTACGCTGGACGGAGTCGAATACAGCTTGGCCGACAACGACAACGGCTGCAACCTGCACTCGGACTTCAAAACCGGCTTTCATAAGCAGCTCTGGAACACCGAACTGCTCCCGGACGGTGTACGTTTCTTCCGGACCAGTCCCGCTGGCGAGGCCGGTTTCCCCGGAAATCTCGAGATCAGCGTATTCTACACCCTGGACGATGAAAACGGCCTCCATATCCGCTATGAGGGGGTCAGCGACAGAAAAACCCTGATCAACCTCACCAACCACAGCTTCTTCAATCTCTCCGGGCATGATGCCGGGAGCGTCCTTGACCACCGGGTTACGCTGGACTGCGACCACTTTCTGGAGATCTCCGCCGGGCGTCTCCCCACGGGACGGATTCTCCCCGTAGACGGAACCGCGATGGACTTCCGCTCCGGCCGGCGCGTCGGGGATGCGATTGACACAGATTGGGATCAGCTTCGCTTTGCCACGGGGTACGACCATTGTTTCGTCACTGGTGCGAGCCCCGGAAGTTTAAAGAGAATCGCCCTTGTCGAGGACCTGCACAGTGGATGCCGCATGGAGGTCTCCACGGATCTTCCCGGCGTACAGTTCTATACCGCCAACTTTCTTCCCTCACAGGCCGGGAAGCGGGGGGCTCATTATGGTCCCCGCTGTGCGCTCTGTCTCGAAACGGAATATTTCCCTGACAGCATTCACTTTCCCGATTTCCCGCAGTGCATTTTTGATGCGGGCGAGATTTATCAGGCGGAAACCGTTTACCGTTTCCTGTAATCCGATTCCGCAGACTAAGAGAAATATACAGCAGCTTGCCCATATCCTGCGCAAGCTTAAACATACCTGTCATCGGCAGTTTCCCCTTCCGAGGAAAATTGATACAGGCACACGTTGCGCCCAGGCTTCACTCAAAAACAGCCTGGGCGCATAATCGTTGGGTGCAGCCCCGCAAACAATTGTGCACCCGGGCAGAAAGTGAGCGTCTCTTCCGAAAAAAGGAAGAGGCGTTGATACGTCTAATTGTGTTTGTAAAAACAAGTTCTGTCCCATTTGGAAGGTATTCTTCATAATCCAACTTGGTAATCGTTACAACCAAATAGTCGTTTTCTGTTCTCACCTCTATGCAAAATAGGCACCGTGCTATGGCAGAGTGACGCCATTAGCTCATTGAGTTTTTGAGCTGTTTTCCTGTACTACGAAGTGTCCAAATTGCAGAGCCTGTTAAACAACTGAACAGGCCAAACATCCCAGTAATGAGTATTGAGGGAGGCCTGTAGAGTGTTTTGTCGTTTAGGTACCGCCCAACCCAAGTCAAACCCGCGAAAACCAGAATGCAGTACACAAGATTTAGCCATGCGCGGTTTCTGAGCTCCTTCAGCCAACGGCGCCGCTGTTCCAGATAGATTTCTGTTGCAGCCGAAAGGGCCTCAGCACTGTTGTCTTCATTCAGACCTAATAAATATGCAGGCGTGGTATCCAAGGTAGAGGCTAATGTTTCTAACACTGTAAGATCCGGGAAGTTTTTCCCACATTCCCACTTACTTACGGCTTTGTCTGTTATATGAAGTGAATCCGCGACTTGTTTCTGAGTGAGACATTTTGCTTTTCTCTGAGCAGCGATACGCGCACCTACTTCTTTAGGATCCATCGCTGGCATCATCCTTGTATTATAGAGTAGTAGTTTTTATAGCCCATCGCTAATGGCTGTGCTACACTGCAAGGGATGCTGTGGATTGGTTCACCATCCTACCGCATAGACGGTTCTGGAAAGGCTCCGACCATAGCCCTTTGCAGATT
>JAGAFT010000069.1 GCA_017627975.1 Oscillospiraceae bacterium | reverse complement strand
CATACCGGGCTGATCGAAAAGAAGAGCG
The DNA here is from genome assembly GCA_017627975.1 of Oscillospiraceae bacterium. The sequence goes on along the minus strand of JAGAFT010000069.1, from coordinate 3,042 downwards.
CCTGGCTCAACGCCCAGGGCTTTACCAGCCTTCACTACGAGAGCGGCAACGGGACCGACTTCACGGTGGCGCTGATTCCGGAGGCGCACTGGGAAGGCGCCGGCGCCACCAACCGCGAGAACGGGGCCTACTACATCCCGAATATGCCGACAGAGGAGATCTTCACCTCCCCAAGAGCGGGAAAGTGCGAGGGAACGCTGGTCGCCGTAAAACCGCTGAGCTGGAACGGCCAGCTGATCGAGGACTTCTCCATCACCTTCTCGGAGGGGAAGGCTGTCTCGTGCAAAGCCGCAAAGGGGCAGGAGCTTCTGGAAAAGATGCTGCACATGGACGAAGGCGCCTGTATGCTGGGCGAAGTGGCGCTGGTCCCGAAGGAATCGCCGGTCAACCGGTGCGGATTCCTGTTCTACAGTACCCTCTTCGATGAAAACGCCTGCTGCCATTTCGCGGTAGGCCAGGGCTTCAAGGAGGTCCTGCCGGACGGCGATCGCCTCACCACGGAAGAGGCGACGGCCGCCGGCATCAACGACTCGATCATCCACGTCGACTTCATGGTGGGTGCGGAGGACCTGAGCATCACGGGCTTCCGTCCGGACGGCAACAGCGCCGCCATCTTTCGCAACGGAACCTGGGCGGAATAATAAGAAAAAAACAGTGATTCCATAGCACCGTGACAGGCAGCCCGGAAACGGGCTGCCTGTTGCATCGCCTGCGCTTGAACAGCGCGAATGAAAACCGGGGCAAGGAAAAAATATCAACCGTTCTACAGCCATTTTGCGATTTTTCCCGTCTATTGTAGTGTAAGGACCTTACGAAAACAAGGAGGGACCACCGTGGACGACAGCGGAATCATCGAGCTGTATTTTCGCAGGGCGGAGACCGCCATTGAGGAAACCGCCCGGAAATACGGCACATATCTGAACAGTGTGGCTTACCGGATCCTGAACAGCCGGGAGGATGCAGAGGAAATCGTCGGAGACACCTATTTGAAGACCTGGAACACGATCCCGCCGACGAGACCGCGGGTGCTGAAGCATTTCCTGACCCGCATCACGCGTAATCTGTCCTTTGACCGGGTGGAATACTGCACGGCGGCAAAGCGGAGCGCCGAGACGGTCGCACTGCTGGAGGAACTGGAAGCCTGCCTCCCGGACCCGAGGGGCAGCGTAGAACAGGCGGTCGAAGAGAAGGAAGTGACCGCGATCCTGAACCGTTTTCTCGGGGAACTGGACGAACTCAGCTGCTGCGTTTTTCTCTCGCGGTACTACTACGCGCATACGCTCAAAGAAGTCGCGGCGCAGTATGATCTCCCGGAGGGAAAGGTCAGGTACCTGCTGACAAAGACACGGGAGCGGTTAAAGAGGCAGCTCACAGAGGAGGGGGTCACCGTATGAACCGAACGCAGCTCAACCGGGCTCTGACCGGAATCGACGATCGCTATCTCACCATGGTGGACCGGAAAACAGAGGAGGTCCAAACCATGAGACAGAAGAAAACCAGAAGGAAAACGCTTTTCAGAACCATCCTGATCGCGGCGGCGATCATGGCCCTGATGGGCATCACCGCCTACGCCGTCAGCAGCATTCACGCCGCCCGCCAGCAGGCGCTCCGTGCAGATCTGCAGATTGAGGAAAACCGCGTCAGTGGCTATACGGAATACGCCGAGAGCGTCCCGGACACAGCCCCGGCATCGAGTACGACGGCAGAGACCAAACAGGCCGAACCGAAGATCCAGCTGATTTCTTCCCTGCAGCAGGGAGACTTTCAGGCTGTTTACTTCAGCCTCTCTCCGGTATCGGAGGAGAGGGCGAGAAGCTTCTTCTTTGACAACATGGTCACCGAATTCAGCTATATCGCATCGAATGAAGAGATCCCGGAGGACAGTTGGTACACCGCGGGAAAGACAGAAGACGGCATCGAAAAAAGCTTTGCGCACCCGGTTCCCTTTACCGAGGGGCATGAAGCGGAGCACATGGTGGAACAAAGCTCGCCCACGGGCCTCCCGGATGAGAACGGCGTGCAGCAGACCGTGACCTTCGAGGTGGTGGATCCGGACTGGTACAGGCCCCTGCTGATGGAGCATTCGTATGATCCGCAGACGCAGAGCCTGATGCTGGCGGCGATGATTTACCGGCAGACGGTGGATTTTTCCAAGCCGGTGTATCTCTCGGTCCGCTGTCTGGACGGGCCTTCGGTCTGGGCGGACATGGATACGTCCACGGAGGACTATATCGAGAACTACGCGCCGGTCTATCTGGCGGATTACGGGACGGTGACTTTGGAAGCTTCGAATACGGTGTTTGTCTCGCCGATGCTGACAGAAGCAATCCATCTGGTAAACCCGGAGAACAGCGGGAATCTGGAGATCCGGGACATCCGCCTCTCGGCCAACTGCGTGGAGTGGAAGATCACCCATGACGATGCCGAGCTGATCCACCATCTGGATGCGGAATCCCCGACTTTCCATGAGGACTTTGAAAAGCAGCTGCAGTGGATCCGTTTCCAGGACGAGATTCTGTCGACGGCTTTTCTTACTTTCACGGACGGCAGCACCATGCCGCTGAATGCCTCGCCTGCGGCACCCTATGAGGACGGCGTCACAACGCTGACCTCATCCTGGAGCGGCACGATCGACATCCGACGTGTGAAAAGCATCACCGTGATGGGGACGGAATACAGCTTCCCGGAACTGACGCCGCAGACGTGATTTGATTGGACGGAAAATACGGAAAACCGTTTGAGCCCGGCTTGCAGCACTTCAAGCCGGGCTCAAATGCTGTCAATTGCCGGAATCCTGCGGAGGAAATGTCATTCCAGTCCCAAACCGGGACCGAAAAACGCTATTTTTGTGCACTTCTGCATTTGACAGTCCGCATAAGTTCATATATAATTTCCCGGAGAATTGTCAGAAAGAAAAGATCTGGTGAAGCATCATGACAGAAAACAGAGTATATAATTTTTCCGCCGGTCCATCCATTCTTCCGGAAGAAGTCCTGCAAAGGGCAAAAGCCGAGATCATGAACTATCACGGCAGCGGCATGT
>JAGAFT010000068.1 GCA_017627975.1 Oscillospiraceae bacterium | reverse complement strand
CGGAGACGCCCACGCCCGAGCCGGAGACGCCCACGTCCGAGTCGGAGACGCCCGCGCCCGAGTCCGAGACGCCTGCGCCGGAGACGACCACACCGGCACCGGAAGCACCCCCACAGGGAAATCCGGAATCCCCGGGAGAGCCGACGCTCGAGACGAATTCCGAAGAACCCTCCGGCGATTTGCCTCCCGCACCGGAGAATGCCGACGCTCCGCGCTCTCCGACAACCGGGGAGGAAAAAGACCTGTCCGGACGGCTGAACGACGCAATCCGGGAAGTGGTTTTCGCGGCTGAGGTGGTCGCGGAAGATATCAATACCATTACCGCACTGGCAGAGAACCTTCAGCTTCCGCCGGAAATTCTTCAGACGGTCCTGAACAGTGCCGGCGTTTCCGATGAGGATGAGCTGAGGAAAAGCATCATCACCGCCATCCATGAAAGCGGGATCGTGATCACCGAAGAGCAGGGGAACGCACTTGGGCAGATGCTCGACGGGCTTTCGAATGCGGATGAATTGATGCGTACCATGACCGCGCAGATCCAGCAGCTCGCCAAAGCCTCCGAGACGGTAGAAGGAGAGGCGGATGCGATGACGGAATACCTGCTTGCGGGACTGGGAAACGCAGGCATCGCCAGCGGGGACCATGACTTTACCGAAAACGAGATGGCAGTGATCCGAAGCCTGTATCTTGCGAATAAGGATGTGATAGGAGAAGCGCTTGATACAGCCGGAGAAAATCGGCAGCAAGCCTATGGGACGGTATTGCATGCCGAGACCAGCTCCGAGAGAATCTTCGGCCTGATCGGACAGCTTGCCGGAGCAAAAGCGACGCTGGACCAGACGCTTGAGGCCATGAAGGAAATGGGCGAACAGATCGAAGAGGGAGAAGCGGCCCTGGCCGAGGGCAAGGCACAGCTCAGTGCGGCGAAGGAAGAACAGAAGAAAAAGGCCGAGGAGCTGGATAAAAAGAAGAAAGACCTGGATCAGCAGGAAAAAGCCCTGAAGCAGAGTACCGAACAGGCCGAGGAACAGAAAGAGCTTGAAGACCGGGAGATGACGCTTCGCACGGCACTCCTGTCCAGGGAAGAGATCCGTCGCCGAAGCCAGTACGGTATGGAACTGCTCCCGGCATCCGAGCAATGGCTCACGGAATACACGCAGCAGACACAGGAGCGGTATCGCGACCGCTTTGATGCAAGCCTTCTGATGATTGTGTGTGCCATCCTGGCCGTGTCCGGAGCCCTTGCCAGCTTCGGAGGGAACCGGTCTCAAATGCTTACCCTGCTTTCGACCCTGCTGTGTCTGGCATTTTCGATCTCGGCTGCGCTGCTGCTGCACCGCATGGGGCGGGGGATCAGCTGGTCTGCAGTGGTGACCGCGGTGATTGCGGCGGCGGAACTGATTTTCCTGATCCCGACGATCCCCGTTTTCGGAGGGACGGGTGCACCGGCGGCACCGGAGAGAAAGACAGTGCGGAAAACAGGCACAAAAACAGCAGGAAACCCCGATCAAAAGAAGAAATAATGATTGATTTTACAGATGAAATCTGTTATGATACCAAAGCATGTGCAGATGAGGAGGAAATATTCCATGATTTTGAAAAATATCGAGAAAAAAGAGCACAATACTACAGTTTTTACAGTTGCCGCGGATTCGGCCGAATTTGAAAAGGCTGTCAACGGCGCTTATCTGAAGAACAAGAAGGACGTCTACATTCCCGGTTTCCGCAAGGGCAAGGCCCCGCGTCAGGTGATCGAGGGCATGTATGGAAAAGAAGTCTTTTATCAGGACGCAATGGACGACCTGGCACCCGAGGCCTTTGAGCTCGGCGTGAAAGAGGGCGAGCTGCGCGTTGTCGGCCAGCCCCGTATTTCCGATGTCAACGTGACGGACGAAAAGTCCTGCGAATTCACCTTCGACGTGACGACCTATCCGGAAGTCGTTCTTGGTGAGTACAAGGGCATCGAGGCGGTCCGCCCCTCCGAGACCGTTTCGGATGAGACGGTTGACAATGAGATCAAGAGCGTCCAGAAGCGCAACGCACGCATGCTGACGGTGGAGCGCCCCGCAGAGATGGGCGATACCGTGAACATTGACTTCGAAGGCTTCCTGAACGGCGAGCCGTTCGAAGGCGGCAAGGCCGAAGGCCACTCCCTCGAGCTGGGCTCCAACTCCTTTGTCCCCGGCTTTGAGGAACAGCTGGTCGGCATGAGCGCCGGCGAGGAGAAGGACATCGACATTACCTTCCCCGAAAACTATGCGGAAAACCTGGCCGGCAAGGCGGTTGTTTTCCATATTGTCTGCAACGAAGTCAGCGCTCCTGAGTATCCGGAGCTGGACGACGAGTTTGCCAAGGATGTCTCTGAGTTTGACACCTTTGATGAATATAAGGCCGATGTCCGTGCAACGCTCCAGAAGCGCATGGACGAGAGCGCCGAGAACGCGTTCAAGGACGAAATCGTCCGCAAGGCCTGCGAGACCATGACCGGTGAGATCCCCGAAGTGATGTTCGAGGAGAAGGTCGATGAATTCCTGCGCAATTATGCCGCCCAGTTCGGCATGAACGACCGTGACATGACCCGTGAAGAGCTGCTCAAGCTCTTTGGCATGAACGAAGAGACGCTGAAGTTCTCCATCCGTCCGGCTGCCGAAGCCCAGGTGAAGACCGAGCTGCTGCTGGAGGCCGTTGCCAAGGCCGAGGGCCTGGAGCCGACCGAGGAAGAGCTGGATGCCTACTATCAGAAGACCGCGGAAGGCGTCGGCGCCACTGCCGAGGACGTGAAGCGCTACTTCGGCGAAGCGTTCCTGAAGAACGAGCTGAAGAAAGAGCAGGCCATGAACCTGCTGGTCGAGAACGCGGTTGCAAAGTCCGCCGACGAGGTGAAGCCGGAGGAAGCCGCGGCCGAAGCTGCGGAACCGACTGAGGAGAAGGCGGAATGAGCTTTATCCCCTATGTCGTGGAGCAGACCAGCCGCGGAGAGCGTTCGTATGACATCTTCTCCCGTCTGCTGAACGACAGGATCATCATGCTCTCCGAAGAGGTAAACGACACGACGGCCAGCCTGATTGTGGCGCAGCTTCTCTTCCTTGAGGCACAGGATCCGGACAAGGATATCCAGTTTTACATCAACAGCCCGGGCGGCAGTGTCAGCGCGGGTCTGGCCATCTACGATACCATGCAGTATGTGAAGCCGGACGTCTCAACCATCTGCATCGGGATGGCGGCCTCCATGGGAGCGTTCCTGCTCTCCTCCGGGGCCAAGGGCAAGCGCATTGCGCTGCCGAACAGCGAGATCATGATTCATCAGCCCTCCGGCGGCAGCCGGGGACAGTGCACGGACATCCAGATTCAGGCCGAGCAGATCCTGAAGATCAAGCAGCGTCTGAACACGATTCTGGCGGCGAACACCGGCAAGACGGTGGAGGAAGTGGAACGCGACTGTGAACGGGACCACTTCATGACGGCCGAGGAAGCGCTGGAGTACGGCATTATTGATCAGGTTATTACAAAACGCTGAATCGGAATATGGGGGAACACTTAGGTGCTCCCCCATATTGAGCTAAATTCAGGACACACAGGATATGCGGCCTGTTTCCCAAAATCTTACCATGGGAAGCTTGACGCTGAAGGAGAAAGTAAATGGCAAAAAACGAAGACAGGCGCAGCCTGCGCTGCTCATTCTGCGGGAAACCGCAGGGACAGGTCAACCGGCTGATCGCGGGAAACGGCAGCTATATCTGTGACGACTGCGTCCGGATGTGCATGAGCATCATCGGGGACGGGATTGACGCGGAACCGATGACCGGGTACGACGGACTCCCGATGGCATTTGACCGCCTTCCGAAGCCGGTACAGATCAAAGCAAATCTGGATCAGTATGTGATTGGCCAGGACCGCGCGAAAAAGGTCCTCTCGGTGGCGGTGTACAATCACTACAAGAGGATCCTTCACAGTGTGAAGAACGACGTCGAGCTTCAGAAGAGCAACATCCTGCTGATCGGCCCCACCGGCAGCGGCAAAACGCTCTTTGCCCAGACAATGGCGAAAATGCTGGACGTTCCCTTCGCCATTGCGGATGCCACGACCCTGACCGAAGCCGGCTATGTCGGCGAGGATGTGGAAAACGTCATTGTCAAGCTCCTGCAGGCGGCCGACTTTGACGTCGAACGCGCCCAGCGCGGCATCATCTACATCGACGAAATCGACAAGATCGCAAGAAAGAGCGAAAATACCTCCATCACCCGCGACGTATCCGGAGAGGGCGTTCAGCAGGCCCTGCTGAAGCTCCTGGAGGGGACAGTGGCAAACGTCCCGCCGCAGGGCGGGCGGAAGCATCCGCACCAGGAATTTATCCAGGTGGACACCACCAACATTCTTTTCATCTGCGGCGGCGCGTTTGACGGTCTGGACAAGATTATCGAGCGCCGGACCTCCCGAAAGAGCATGGGATTCGGTGCCGAGATTGAGAGCGGAAAGGACAAGGATCTGGGCGCGCTGTTTGAGCAGGTTCAGCAGCAGGATCTGCTGAAGTTCGGCATTATTCCCGAGCTGATCGGGCGCCTGCCCGTGGTGGCGACGCTGGACACCCTGACCAGGGAGGATCTGGTGCGTATTCTCACCGAACCCAAAAATGCCATGACCAAGCAGTATGAGACCCTGATGAAGATGGACGGTGTGGAGCTTGTGTTTGAGCCTGCCGCGCTGGAGGCAATCGCGGACCGCGCGATCGACCGCAAGATTGGCGCCCGCGGCCTGCGCAGCATCATGGAATCCGTCATGACGGACATCATGTACACGGTTCCGTCCGATACCGGGATCGTCCGGGTTGTAATCACGGAGGACAGCGTCCGCGAAGGCGGACAGCCCGTTGTCCTGCGGACAAAGGATCTCGCCGGATGAGACGGGAGCTGCCCGCAACAGAGCGGCAGCGAGCAGATTTAATAAAGACAAAGACTTGGAATAGCTATGAACAAAGAAAATGAACAACGAAATATTCTGACTTTGCCTGCGCTGGCGATGCGCGGCCTGCTGGTGTTCCCGAAGATGACGCTTTCGATCGATGTGGAGCGCTCTTCTTCTGTGCAGGCGGCAGAACTGGCCGCAAGCGGGGATCACCTGGTCTTCATGGCCATGCAGAAAAACCTGGAGGACGATGATCCGAAGCCGGATAACATTCATACCGTCGGAACGGTCTGCCGTGTTCGTCAGATGCTGCGCCAGCTGAACCAGGGCTACAGCCGCCTGATTGTCGAAGGCCTTTACCGCGCCGAAGCGGTAAAGATCGAAGAGCAGGGGGGAATTTACTACGCCTCTGTGCAGGAACGCCCCAACCGCAAGGAACGAATTCCGGAAGTGCGCAAAGAGGCGGCGGTGCGAAGCTGCCTGGATGCGTTTCATACCTACCTCGAGCTGACGCGGGACATTTCTTCGGCCCAGATCCTTCCGATCCTGGCCAACCCGGATTCCGATTATATTGCTTACTTTATTACCCAGAACCTGCAGATCAATCCGGAAGACAAGCAGGAAGTGCTGGAGTGCGACTATCCGACGAAGCGCTTTCTGCTGCTGAACCGGATCATTCGCAACGAGATCCAGGTGCTGCAGATTGAGCAGGAGCTCTCCTCCCAGGCCCAGGAGCAGATGGCGGAGAATCAGCGCGAATACTTCCTGCGGGAAGAGCTGCGCGCGATTCAGGCGGAACTCGGAGAAGACGATCAGGTCGACGATTTCGGCGACTATGCCGAGCGGATCCGAAACCTGGCCTGCCCGGAGGAAGTGCGGGAGAAGCTGGACAAAGAGCTGGGCCGCCTGCGCAAGCAGGCCTTCGGATCTTCGGAGGCGGCGGTCCTGCGGAGCTACCTTGACATCTGCCTGGAACTGCCGTGGGGCAAGAAAAATGAAGAGATCACGGATCTTCCGCTGGCACGGAAGATGCTGGATGAGGATCATTACGGCCTGGAGAAGGTAAAGGAGAGAATCCTGGAGTACCTTGCGGTCCGTACCCTGGCCCCGGAGGTCAAGGGCGGCATGCTCTGCCTGGTGGGTCCTCCGGGAACCGGCAAGACAAGTATCGCCATGAGCATCGCCCGCGCCACGGGCAGGGAACTCGTAAGAGTGTCCCTCGGCGGCATCCACGATGAGGCGGAGATCCGCGGCCATCGGAAGACCTATATCGGCTCCATGCCCGGCCGCCTGATCAACGGCATCATTCAGGCAAAGAGCTGCAACCCGCTCATGGTGCTCGACGAAATTGACAAGCTGGGCTCCGATTATCGCGGTGACCCCTCGGCCGCCCTGCTGGAGGCACTGGACCCGGAGCAGAACAAGACCTTCCGGGATCATTTCCTGGAAATCCCCTTTGACCTGTCGGAGGTCTTCTTTATCACCACGGCCAACACCACCGAAACCATTCCAAGAGCCTTGCTTGACCGTATGGAAGTGATCGAGCTTACCAGCTATACCGACGAAGAAAAGCTCCAGATCGCAAAGAAGCACCTCCTTCCCAAACAGAGAAAGCGTCATGGCCTGAAGGCGACCCAGCTCAAGGTCAGCGACGATACCGTTCGCACCATGATCCGCGGCTATACCCGTGAATCCGGTGTGCGCCAGCTGGAGCGCGAGATCGCCGCACTCTGCCGCAAGGCGGCGAGCGGGATTGCGGAAGCGCGCTTCAAGTCCCTCGCGGTTCGTCCGGAAAAACTCGAGAAGCTTCTCGGACCCGTCCGCTTCAAGCCGGACGAGCGCCGCAGCGCCCCCGCGGTCGGCCTGGTGAGAGGCCTTGCCTATACCTCCGTCGGCGGAGAAGTGCTTGACGTCGAAACCGCGGTGGTGAGCGGAACCGGAAAGGTCGAGCTTACCGGAAACCTCGGCGATGTGATGAAGGAGTCGGCGAGAGCCGCCATTACCTACATCCGCAGCCGGGCGGAGCTCCTGGGGATCGACCCGGAGTTCTACAAAAACAAAGACATTCATATCCACTTCCCGGAGGCGGCGGTGCCGAAAGACGGGCCCTCTGCCGGTATCACCATGTGCATCGCGGTGATTTCCGCCCTGAGCGGAAAACCCGTCCGCGGCGACATCGCCATGACCGGCGAGATCAGTTTGAGGGGACGCGTCCTGCCGATCGGCGGACTGAAAGAGAAAACCATGGCCGCACTACGCGCCGGCGTGACCACCGTAATTATACCGAAGGAAAATGAATCGGACCTGGAAGAAATCGATCCGCTGGTTCGGGAAAGACTGAACTTCGTTGCGGTGGAACACGCGGATGAGGTGCTGAAGCTGGTATTTTCGGAGCGGGACGGAATCACGGAGGGAAGCCGAGGCGACTCCGGGGAGCAGGCCGCAAAGAGCGAAGCGGCGGGTCAGTGAAATGAACGATCTGAACCTCAACCGGGCGGAGTTTATCCGCTCTGCCGCGGCGCCGAAGCAGTTTATCCGCAGCTCCCTGCCCAAGGCCGCTTTTGCAGGACGCTCAAACGTGGGCAAGTCGTCCGTCATCAACCGCCTGGTCAACCGGAAACAGTTTGCCAAGGTTGGGGCGACACCCGGAAAAACCGTCCATGTGAATTACTTTGACATCGACGGAAAGATGCTTTTGATTGATCTTCCCGGATACGGCTTTGCCAAGGTGTCTCAGAATGAGCGCGACCGCTGGGCCGGACTGATGGAGAGCTTTTTCGCCGAAGCCGGGACCTTTGATGTCGGGGTGCTGATTGTCGACGCGCGGCACAAGCCGACGGCGGACGATGTCCGAATGGCGGAGTATTTCAAGAACGCCGGACATGAGTTTGTCGTACTTGCAAACAAGCTGGACAAGCTGAAGAAAAGCGAGATTGAGCCGTCAATGGCCCTGATTCGTCAGACGCTCTCCTTGGACGAGGAGACGGAGCTGATCCCGTTTTCGGCGGAAAAAGGCGACGGACGCGAACGCCTGCTCGGCTGGCTGCTCCGGCTGCTGTAGGAGCAGTGCCCTCATGATACGTCTGGACAAATACCTGGCGGATGCCGCCGGCCTGACCCGCAGCGAAGCCGCGCGGATGATTCGCTCCGGCATGGCGGCCGTCAACGGGAGCGTGATCCGCAGACCGGAACAGAAGTTTGATGAAAATACGGCCGCGGTGACGCTGAACGGGACACCCTGCAGCTACCGCAGGTTCTGTTACTATCTCCTCGACAAGCCCACAGGCCTGATCACGGCGTCGCGAGACAGCAGACAGGAGACGGTCCTGGACCTTTTTCCGCCGGAGATCCGAAAGCGGGACATTGCCCCGGTGGGGCGGCTGGACAAGGATACCAGCGGCCTTCTGCTGCTGACAAACGACGGCGAATTTGCCCACCGGGTGATTTCACCCAGATACGCGGTTTCAAAGGTATATCACGCAACGGTGGAACAGCCGCTGGAAGCGAAGGATCCGGAACGCTTTCAAAGCGGACTGATTCTGGCCGACGGGACGAAATGCCTGCCGGCGGAGCTTGAGATCCTTGGTGAACGCGACTGTCTTGTAACGGTACAGGAAGGGAAGTACCATCAGGTGCGCAGAATGCTTGCGGCGGTGGGAAAGCCTGTCGTAACCCTGCGGCGCCTCTCCGTCGGCCCGCTTCAGGTCGAACCGGGCCCGGGTATCGGGCGTTATCGGGAACTCACGGAAGAGGAATTGTGCATCATGTTCAAGATGCTTGGTATGGAAAAATAGTCAAAAAAGCCACCTGAAAAAAGTCGGTTTTTGACTTGTTTGGCAATTCATCTGAAAAAATTCACAAAAATTCGACGCATTTTCTATTGAAAATTACTGATAATAGAGTTATTATAATATTATCTGGTTTTTTGATCTTGTTTTTTTATCCACATTTTGCCCAAATGGGGTATTGGATCCTCTGCACGGTCTTGACCGACCGGATTTTCAGCCGGATACAGGCAGAATGGAGAATGCATCATGCCGAGCAGGATTTTTCAAAATGTCATTATTCAGATGAAGGACTCCGTCGACAGAACGGTCGGGGTTGTAGACGACCAGGGATATGTCATCGCCTGCAGTGAGCTTGCGGCCATCGGGTCGCGGGTGGAGGACTTTCGGGTCAATCTTGTCGACAGTGTCAGCCACGAGCTGGTGACGGCGGGGAGAACCTATGTGCTCCTCAGCTCCGAGAGCGGGCAGCTGGGATATGCGGCTTTTGTAGACGGGACAGACAGTGTTGCAAAGACGGTCTGCGCCATTTCGGCGGTTGCATTCGATGAAGCGCTGGCCAATTACGAAGAAAAGCATAACCGGGCGGCATTCATCAAGAATATCATTTCCGACAACATTCTTCCGGGGGATGTCTATGTCCGGGCAAAGGAACTTCACTTTGTCACGGATGAGCCGCGCACGGTCTTCCTGATGCGTCAGATGGAAAACGCCGATGTGGCGGCGGGGGAGCTGGTAAGCCGGCTGTTCCCGGACAGACAGCATGATTTCGTTCTGAACATCAACGAGAGCGACATTGTTGTGGTGAAGTCCATTCAGGCGGATACGTCGAAGGAAGAGATTCACGCCATTGCCGCGGGGATTGAAAAGGCGCTGTTTGAGCAGCTCGGAATCCGCTGTGTGATCGGCATCAGCACCGAAGCCCGTCATTTGCGTGAACTGGCGGACCGGTATAAGGAAGCACAGGTTGCCATTGACGTCGGCCGTGTCTTTGAGAGCGATAAGACGATCATCCACTATGAAAGCCTCGGCCTCGGCCGGATCATCTATCAGCTTCCCACGACGCTCTGCGAGATGTTTCTCAATGAAGTCTTCAAGAAGAACCCCATTGAGACGCTGGATGAAGATACCCTGGAGACGATTAACCGCTTCTTTGAAAACAATCTTAACGTTTCCGAAACATCCCGGAAACTGTATGTTCACAGAAATACATTAGTATACAGGCTTGAGAAAATCAAAAAGATCACAGGTCTGGACCTTCGTGAGTTTGATCACGCGATTGTGTTCAAGGTTGCGATGATGGTAAAGCAGTATCTCGACTCGCTGAATACGTCGAAATACTGACCTCTCTGATCAACCGTATAACGGTTGAAAAGAGTTTCTCGGAGGCAATTTATGGTACAGATGACAGACGTCACGAAGATCTATGACAGTAGCAGCACGGTTGCGCTGGACGGGATCAATCTGACGATCAATGAAGGGGAATTTGTCTTTCTTGTCGGACCTTCCGGCTCGGGAAAGACAACCCTGATGAAGCTGATCACCGGCGAGGTGCGTGCCACCGCCGGTGAGATTGTTGTCAATGATTTTGACATGGTCAAGATCCGGCGCAGAAAGCTCCCCAGAGTGCGCCGTACACTGGGCGTGATTTTTCAGGACTACCGCCTGATCGAAAACATGACGGTGTATGACAACGTTGCCTTTGCCATGCGCGTTGTCGGCGCCAAGGGCAAGAGCATTGCCAAGCGCGTGCCCTACGTTCTGGAGCTGGTCGGCCTTGAAGGGCGTGAGAAGCGCTTCCCGAACGAGCTCTCCGGCGGTGAGCAGCAGCGTGTGGCGATTGCGCGTGCGCTGGTGAACAATCCCCGCATGATCGTTGCGGACGAGCCGACCGGAAACCTTGACCCGGTGCGCAGCCTGGAGCTGATGCTGCTGTTTGAAAAGATCAACGAGATGGGCACGACGATCCTCGTTGTCACACACGAAAAGGAACTGGTGAACGCCTTTTCCAAGCGGGTTATCACGATCGACGACGGCCATGTGGTCAGTGATGACGGAGACGGGTATTACAGCTATGAGCTTGAGTAAGAGTGCATATCTCATTCGCGAAGGATTCCGGAGTATCCGGACGCATGGTTTCATGTCCTTCGCCTCCGTGACGATTATCACGGCCTGCCTGATCATCATGGGCAGCATTACGCTTCTGTCGCTGAACATCGACGCGCTGATCGCGGATCTGGAACAGCAGAACGAAGTGGTCGCTTTCGTGGATGAAAGCATCGTGGACGAGGCCTCTGCGGCGGCGCTGCAGGGCGATATCATGAACGTGCCGAACGTGCTGGCGGCGGATTTTGTCTCGCGCGACCAGGCCATGACGAACTTCATGTCCAAGTATGATGACCGCCTCATGGAAGGAATCGATTCGACGGTCTTCCGCCACCGGTTTGTCATCCATCTGACGGATATTTCCCAGATGGCCGACACCAAGACCCAGCTTGAGGGCATCCCCGGAATTGCAAAGGTGAACGCCCAGATTGAATATGCGGACCGCTTTGTTCGGATCCGCAACATCGTGAGCGTGGTGTCGCTGATTCTGACGGTGATTCTGACCTTCGTGTCGTTCTTCATCATGTCCAACACCATCAAGCTGACGACCTTCGGCCGTCGGGAAGAGATTGCGATCATGAAGATGGTCGGCGCGACGAACGCCTTCATCCGCACACCCTTTGTGATTGAAGGTCTGATTCTCGGGCTTCTGGGAGGCGTGCTGGGCTTCCTTGCGGTATGGGGCATCTATACGGTCCTGAACAGCAGCCTTCTGGATACGCTGACCGGCAGCTTTATTTCCCTGATTCCCTTCCAACAGGTAATGCTTCCGATGCTGGGGGTCTATGTGGGAGTCGGCGTTCTGATCGGCGTCTTCGGCGGCGTCAACGCGATCCGCAACTACCTGAAGGTATAAGCCATGAGACAGAGAAAAAGAATGATCTCCGTGATCGCCGTTATTATGGCGGTCCTGATGCTGCTGTCGCTGGTGGCCAGCGTCATTCCCTCAGCCTTTGCCATCTCGCAGAGCGATATTGACGCGCTGCAGGCAAAGAAAGACGAGATTTCCGCCCGGGTCAAAGAGGCGGAAGAGCGCGTCGACACGCTGAAGGAAGCGCAGGCAAACGTCCTCGATCAGAAGACAGCCCTGGAAGAGAAGAACGATGCGGCGAAAGAAGCGCTCCGTCTCGTCGGTGAAGAGATTGTCATGTATGACGGAATCATTGAGGAGAAAACAGAGGAACTGCATCTTGCGCTGAACCGTGAACAGAACCAGCTGGACAAGTACCGCACCCGTGTACGTGCGATGGAAGAAACCGGCGGCTATAACATTCTCACCGTGCTGATGAGCTCCGGAGACTTCAATGAGTTTCTCACCGCGCTGGACGACATGGAGAAGATCATGACGGCTGACCGCGACCTGGAAGACGCGTATATTGAGGCGCGTGAGGAAAGCGAGCGGGTCAAGGCGGAATATGAAGAAGTCAAGGCCGACTGCGAAGCCAAGCAGGAGGTCCTGAACACAGAGAAGGAAATGCTTGACGGCCAGATCGCCGAGACCGAAAAAGAGCTCGCGGAGCTGGAAGATCAGATCGACGTGGCCGTGACGGAGTATGAAGGCTTCCTGGCTGCCGAAGAAGCGGCTGCACAGGAGATCGCGGACATGATGGCGGCCTACCAGCGCCAGAAAGAAGAAGAAGCGGCGGCCCGTGCCGCGGCGATTGCCCGCCAGAATGCCCAGAACGCCCAGAACGGTGGCGGCGAAGGCGGAGAAAGCGGCGAAGGCGGTGGCGGCGGCCTGAATCCGGGCGGCGCTGTCGGTACCGGAAACCTGGGGTGGCCGGTGCCCTGCAGTACCCGTGTTACCAGCCGTTTCGGCAACCGTACCGACCCCTTTACCGGTGCGACCCGCTACCACAGCGGCATCGACATCGACGGCTACGGCAATGACGGCGCTCCGGTCGTGGCTTCCGACGGCGGAACGGTCGTGACGGCAAGCTACAACGACGGTTACGGCAACTACGTGATTATCGACCACGGCAACGGTTATCAGACCCTTTATGCGCATATGTCGGGCCTGGCGGTGGGCGGCGGACAGACGGTCTCACAGGGCCAGACGGTGGGCTATCTCGGGGCAACGGGCCGGGCGACCGGTACCCACTGCCACTTCGAGGTGTTCGTCAACGGTGAGCGCACCGACCCCGCGCAGTTCTTCTCCGGCCTGTCCTATTACAACTGCTGAGCCTCGCGCGGCAGGATCGCCGGCGCTTCGGCGGCAAATGCCGCCCGGGAGCGCTGGCGTATTTCAGTTTGGAAAAGGAGAGAGAACATGAGACGGATGTTCGGCCGCATGTTCGGCGGGGTGGGGATTTTCCTGCGCCGCCTGCTCGGCCTCGGGATTCCGCTCTGGTTTGTACTGGCGATGGTGCTCGGGTCGCTCTTTGCAACCCGTGTCATCACGCGCAACCAGGTGATCCGGGAGGTCGGCGGGAAAGACGACTTTGACGAAGCCATGCGCTACATCGAGATCAAGGACATCATCGATGAGAAGTTCATCGAGCCTGTCGACCGCAAGAGCATGGGATACTCCGCGGCCATTGCGATGGTTTCGGGTCTTGGTGATTCCTGGAGCACTTTCCTGACGGATGATGAATACAAAACCTATCAGCTCTCGTCGTCCAACGAGTATGCTGATATCGGCATGAGTTTGGTCAAGGATTCCAGCGGCGGCTTCCAGGTGGTAACGGTCTATCCGGATTCACCGGCCGCGCGCTCGGGGGTCGTGATCGGCATGCTCATTACCGCGGTGGACGGGCAAAAGGTCGATACCCTGTCGACCGATGATGTCCGGACGCTGATCCGGTCGAAGATGAACGGAAAGTTCAATCTCACCATCGTCGGCATGTCCGACCCGCTGGAGATTGACGCGACAAACGTCAATTCCGAGGCGATTACCTATCGTCTTGAGAAAACGGGCGCGGGATACGTCCAGATCCATAACTTTGAAGCCGGCAGCGGTCAGGCGGCGGTGGATGCCGTCGAGTACCTGCTGAGCCAGGGGGCGGTCTCCCTGGTAATCGATGTGCGCGACAATTCCGGCGGCCTGACCACGGAAGCCGCGACGTTTCTGGATTACCTGCTCCCGGCGGGGCGCCTGTTCTCCGATATCAGCAAGGACGGCACCGAGCGCGTCACGGAGTCGGACAGCATGAGTCTCGAGCTTCCCATGGTCGTGCTCATCAATGCCGGCAGCTTCCGCGAGTCGGAGCTTTTCGCACAGGTCCTGAAGGATTACCGCTGGGCAACCCTGATCGGCGAGCCCACAACCGGCAACACCCGCACCCAGGAAGTCATCGTCCTGCATGACGGAAGCGCCCTGCGCCTGAGCACGCACAGCCTTCTGTCCCCGAGCGGGACGGACATCGCGGCGGCCGGCGGCGTCGTGCCGGATATGATCGTCTTCAACCGCAATGCGGCAGCCACCGGTACAACCGAAGGCACGGTGGGCGGCGAAGAGGGCACCGCCAGCGTATCGGATGATACACAATTGATGGAAGCGCTCAGATATCTGAGCTAAACAATCTTTTGAGGAGAGAAGAAACATGGCCAGTTCAAATTCAAACCGTTACAAAATGAGCCAGGAGCGCCTGGACGAGCTTAAAAAAGAGCTCAACTACATGGAGACCGTCCGTGAAAAGGAAGTCTCCGAACAGATCAAGGAAGCCAGAAGCTTCGGCGACCTGTCCGAGAACAGCGAGTACGACGAGGCGAAAACCGAGCAGGGCAAGCTGTATTCCCGCATCGCCGAGTATAAAGACCTGATCGAACATGCCGAAATCGTGGACAACGTGGATCACAATCTCCCGAAAGATGCGATTACGCTTGGCAGCTTTGTGACTGTCAGGGACCTGGACGATGAGTTTGAAGATAAATATGAAATCGTCGGCTCCCAGGAGGCCAATCCCCGCGAGGGCAGAATCTCCGACGACTCTCCGGTCGGCAAGGGCCTGATCGGTCACCGTGCGGGCGATACCGTGACAATTGCTGCGCCCGCGGGTGAGATCCGGCTGGAAGTTCTCTCCGTTGAGAATCCCTGAGGAGTGCCCATGGAAGAAGTAAAAGAAACCACTGCCCAGCAGGTGTCCGAGCTGCTGCAGATTCGCCGCGACAAACTGACCGAGCTTCAGGAGGCGGGACGCGATCCTTTCCGGGAGACGAGATTTGAGCGCGACGCGACCTCGGCCGGGATCAAAGACGCCTTTGAAGACTACGAGAACAAGCAGGTCAGCATTGCCGGACGCATCATGTCCAAACGCGGCATGGGCAAAGCCATCTTCTGCCACATCCAGGATCGCGAGGGCCAGATCCAGCTGTATGTGCGCAAGGACGCGGTTACGGAGACCGAGTTTGCCGACTTCCGGAAATACGACGTGGGCGATATCATCGGCGTCAGCGGCTATGTGTTCAAGACCCAGACCGGTGAGATCACGGTACACGTCGAGCACGTCACGCTGCTTACGAAGTCCCTGCGTCCGCTGCCGGAGAAATATCACGGCATGACAAATACGGACCTTCGCTACCGTCAGCGTTATACCGACCTGATCATGAACGCGGAGGTTCGCGAGACCTTCATCCGCAGATCCCGGATCATCTCCAGCATCCGCCGCTACCTCGACGGGCAGGGCTTCCTTGAAGTCGAAACGCCCATGCTTGTACAGAATGCCGGCGGCGCGGCCGCACGTCCGTTCCTGACCCACTTTAACGCCCTGGATCAGGACCTGAAGCTTCGCATCTCTCTGGAGCTCTACCTGAAACGTCTGATCGTCGGCGGCCTGGAAAAGGTCTACGAGATCGGTCGTGTCTTCCGGAATGAGGGCATGGATACCAAGCACAACCCCGAGTTTACCCTGATGGAGCTGTATCAGGCCTATACGGACTTCCACGGGATGATGGACCTGACCGAGAACCTGTATCGCCATGTGGCCCAAGAGGTCCTTGGCACAACCGTCGTCACCTACAACGGGACGGAGATCGACCTCGGCAAGCCCTTTGCCCGGATCACTATGACCGATGCGGTGAAGCAGTACAGCGGTGTGGACTTCCATGAGATCCACACGCTGGAAGAGGCGAGAGCCGCTGCGAAAGCGAAGGGAATCGCGTATGAGGAGCGTCACCAGAAGGGTGATATTCTGAACCTGTTCTTCGACGCTTTTGTGGAGGAGCACCTGATTCAGCCGACCTTCCTGACCGAGCATCCCGTTGAGATCTCTCCGCTGACCAAGCGGAAGCCGGATGATCCGGAGCATGTGGAGCGCTTTGAACTCTTCATCAACGGCTGGGAGATGGCCAATGCCTATTCCGAGCTGAACGATCCGATTGACCAGCGCGAGCGCTTCCGTCATCAGGAGGAGCAGCTTGCAAAGGGCGACGAAGAGGCGAACACCACGGATGAGGACTTCCTGAATGCGCTGGAAATCGGTATGCCTCCCACGGGCGGAATCGGCTACGGCATCGACCGTCTGTGCATGCTGCTGACCGACTCGGCGGCCATTCGCGACGTGCTGCTGTTTCCCACCATGAAGCCGGTCGATGCGCCCAAGGCCGAAAAGAAGGCGGAGGATGCCGAAGCCGCCGAGGGAATCGGCAGCGCCCCGGCGACGCCTGAGGTTGAAGCGGAAGAAGAAAAAATCGATTTTTCCAATGTTGCGATTGAGTCCCTGTTTGCGGATTTCGTAGATTTTGAGACCTTCTCCAAGTCCGATTTCCGCGCGGTAAAGGTTCTCGAATGTGAGGCGGTTCCGAAGTCCAAGAAGCTCCTGAAGTTCACGCTGGACGACGGTTCCGGCACACCCAGAACCATTTTGAGCGGGATTCACGCCTGGTATGAGCCCGAAGAGCTTATCGGAAAGACCTGCATTGCCATCACGAATCTGCCGCCCAGACCCATGATGGGCATTGAGTCCTGCGGTATGCTGCTCAGTGCCGTCCATAAGGAAAATGACGAAGAGAAACTCAACCTCCTGATGGTGGACCGGCATATCCCCGCAGGCGCGAAGCTTTACTGAAAACAGAAGAATGATACATGACGACAGCCCTGAGGAAGAAAAACCTCGGGGCTGTTTTTATCTCTCAATGTACAGCTGGCGTCTTTGTATCAGGGGACGTGAGCGCCCGCAGGCGCCACGAATGCCCTGCGGGTATGCAAGCGAGCAACCGAGTGGAGCGAGGCTCTTAGCGAGTCGCTGTTCTCCTGATACATTTTCCGTCTTCACACCCTCGTATTCCCCAATTCCATTTTGTACTTTTCACATTCCACATTGAATATAAGGTAATCTCCACTTATACGTTCTTTAACACCTTCCTCGTGGAACACTCAAAACAAGAAGAGAATAGTGCTTGATTTTTTTGTGCTTCTCTTGTATAATACAAACAGGCTTGGGCGAGAGCTCTTTGGGCCACCGTAGGCGGGAAGAATTTCCCGCCGCTTTTCTTATATATTTAAGGAGATTCAGATGTGAAAATACTAAGTGTCTTTTGCGATGAATCTGGGGATTTCGGTGCTTCATCAGATAAGAATGCCTATTATCTTGTCACGATGATTTATCACGATCAGAATATAGATCTTTCGGACGAGATCCAAAAGTATGATGAAGCGATTTCCCGTACTGGCTTCAAGATTGAATATGTTCACACTGGACCGATTATTCGCCGCGAAGAGGTCTTTGCTAATTATACAATAGATGAACGCAGAAAACTGCTCTATAAGATCTTGAACTTATATAATTCCTGTGATATTCGCCATGCGACAATCTGTGTGCCGCGTAAGGAAGCGCCGGACAAAATAACATTGTCTGGTAAGCTTGCCAGACAGATGAAGATGTTTTTGAAGACACAGGGACGGAGCTTTTGTCTTGCCCATGCAATAGAAAAGCTCTTGCATCTGCATTACGGCCCAGGAGCGGGAGAAAAGGAAAGGACCCTGAGCATCTACGCCCAGGGCCTTTTCATCAGCCTTTTTGTCCCCGGCAGAGCCGGTTGTTGTCCTCTTACCAAGACGGAAAACCACCCTTCATTCGCCGAAGGTCGAATATGAAATTGCGCACAGGCACAGAATATGGTACAATCGGATCAGCAAATGAATTGATGGAGAACAGACCATGAAAATCTATGATATTTCACAGGAAGTTTTCAGCTGCCAGGTATTTCCCGGCGACCCGGCGCCGGAAAAAAAGCTGCTCAGTTCTCTGGAAAATGGTGACTTGTGTAACCTGACAGCCTTCAGTATGTGCGCTCATAACGGCACACATGTGGATGCGCCGTTTCATTTCGTCAAAGGCGGAAAATCCATCGACGCCATAAGCTTAGACACCTTCGTAGGACTGACTTATGTCGCAGAGCACCAGGGGATCGTCTCCGGTGAGGATGCTGTCAGAATACTTGAAAAAGCGAGCGGACAGAACCCGAAGGCCGCAAAGAGAATTCTGATAAAGGGCGCCGCCGTCGTCTCTTCGGAAGCGGCAAAAGTATTTGCCTCGAAAGGGATTTGCCTCCTGGGGAATGAATCCCAGACGGTCGGCCCTGAAGATGCGCCGATGGAAGTACATCTTATTCTTTTGGGAGCCGGCATTGTGCTGCTGGAAGGGATCCGTTTGGCCCGGGTTTCAGAGGGAGTCTATTATTTAAGCGCGCTGCCGCTGAATCTGGCCGGCGCTGACGGATCGCCGTGCCGGGCTGTATTGATCCTGGTTGAAAGCGAACATGGAATTTGCGGAGGTCTGTAATTTTGAAAATATTGGTTTTAAACGGAAGCCCCAGAGCCAAAGGCTCCACGGCGGGGATGGTAAAAACTTTCCAGGAAACAGCAGAGAAATACGGTCATCAAGTAAACGTATTCCATGTGTGCCGGATGAACATAAACGGTTGCCTTGCCTGTGAATACTGTCATGGAAAGGGTCATGGCGAATGCATACAACGAGATGATATGCAGGAAATCTATGCCGAATTGAAAAATACGGAGATGCTTGTGCTTGCAGCACCCATTTATTACCATGGCATCTCCGGCCAGCTGAAATGTGTGATCGACCGTTTCTATTCTGCACTTTATCCGCTTGCCCCGAAATCTCTCAAAAAAGTAGCCATGTTTCTGAGCTCCGGTGATGACAACATGTATGAGGGGGCAAAGTTCTCTTACGATGGTGACTTCCTCGGATATCTTGGCTTGGAAAGCAAGGGGATCTTTACAAACCACGACAGAAATGTTATGGAAAACATCAGGGAAATGGCATCAGCTCTATGATTTTACACGGCACAATCAACAGAGCGATAACTTGAAATTTATGGAGGGAAAAAAGATCTATGAAAAAAATCGTATCGCTAATCATTGCTTTGATTTCTGCCTTTCAGCTGATGGGATGCGGTTCGAAAACGGCTTCCGAAGTGACAATAGATTACGGAGATTCCGAGATCTATTCTCAGGAAGAGATGGATGCCGCGATTCAGTTGATAAAAGCTGAATTCAGCAAGTGGGACGGCTGTGAGCTTCACAAAATCGCTTACAGTTCCGACGATGAGTGCAATGCAGATAACATATCCTGGATGAATCAGCTGGAAGAAGGAAATGATGCAAAAGAAACATTCACACAGTGCATCATGTTTACCAGTGAATTTCACTCTCCGAAAAAAGGCGGAGGGGCGTGGAACCCGGATCAGGAATATACCGGCTGGCAGTGGTGGCTTGCACGCGCTGATGGCGGTCAGTGGAAATTGATGACCTGGGGATATTAAGAAACCGACAAAAGAAAAGACCGTCGCTCATATTCTGAGAGACGGTCTTGTGCGGTATCAACAGAGCAGATTGAAGTTGCGGGAATACGAATATAACCCGGAGATCATGCGGCTCACCGTCATGGGCGGCGGAGCCTGTATTCTCAAGCACTTCTGGGATGGGAACAATAACCGGGTACAGTACATCGACGACATCTGCGCCACAGCAAAAGGCTATTGCAAGCATTATCGATATCGCACAGTAAAGAATCCGTTTCTGATACAAGACCCGCCAGCATTTTCTCCCAGTCTTCGTCTGATATTTCTATTATTCTTTGCCATCCGTAAGTATATCGTGAAGCCCAAAATCGTGCATGGCATCTATGAGAAGTTCAACCTCCACAGGCCGCTTGACTTCCTGGGACACTCACTCAGCGTGAGCGATGTGATCGTCACAAATAGGAGCGGACAGGAGCAGGCATTTTATGTGGACTCTTTTGGATTTAAGGAAGTCCCTGAGTTCTTCGCATACAAAGAGCAGGAAAAGGCATTTGAGCAATTCACCGACCGAACAAAGACAAGAGAAGCGGAGGGCTCGCAACGGAAATCTGTTCTTTCCCGGCTTCAGGAGAAAAAGGACGAGGCCGCAAGGATCAATCGGCAAAGGCAGAAACCCGAAAAAGTCAAAGGCATTGATCATGGCATTGATCGTGAATGTTCAATTGAAAAAGTAAGTTCAAGCCCTGAACAGGGCAACTGGAAGTAAGTATTGCAAACTTTTCCCCTGCACTTACTCATGCAAAGATGGTTGCAAGGGATTGAAAACCATCTTCACATCAACTACAATGTAAACACTT
>JAGAFT010000067.1 GCA_017627975.1 Oscillospiraceae bacterium | reverse complement strand
GTGTGTCGGATATTCTTGATCAATATCTGGACTATCTGGAACGGATGCAGAGCCTTGATCTGGAAATTGCGAGCGAGTTTGTCCAGATGGCTGCGCATCTGCTCTATTTGAAGACCAGAACATTGCTGACGACGGAAGAAGAGGTCAGTGAACTGGAGCTTCTGATGCAGTCTCTGGAACAGCTGCAGGCGCGGGACCGGTTCGCGGCCATGTCGGTGGTGCTTCCCCGGCTGAAGGCCTCCTCGGAGAAGGGCTTTCTGTATATGACCAAGCAGCCTGAGCCTCTGCCGGCGAAGAAGCAGGAATATGCCTATCATCATGAACCGGTAGACCTGCTGAAGGCGATGCTTGGGATCTGGACCCGCGGGACGGCCTCAACCCCGGAATCTGAGCGCCGCCTCTTTGCCGCCATGCCGAGGAGGATCGTCTACAGTGTGCGGGACAAGGGCCTGGAAATCATCAATCGGCTGCGGAAGGGACCGCAGTCACTGGCAGGGCTTTACGGCAGGTGTTCCTCCAGCTCTGAGATCGTCGCGACCTTTGTGGCCGTGCTGGAGCTCTGCCGGTCCGGAAACCTGACGTTTGACAGAGTCGACGAACAGATTATTCTGCATTTTTCCGGATCTGATGACGAAATTGAAAAGGTACTGGAGAGTTTTGAGGAAGAATCATGACGGATTTAAAAGCCGCTCTGGAAGCTGTGCTGTTTGCCGCGGGGGAGAGCGTCCCGGTTGGGAGGCTTTCGCTTGTCTTTGCCGTGGAGCAGGATGAGGTCCTGCAGGCCGCCAAGGAGCTGTCTGACGAATATGACCGCAATGAGAGGGGAATACGCCTTCTGCGGATGGATAACAAGCTGCAGCTCTGCTCCGCGCCGGAATATGCACAGCTCATCATAAAGACCCTGGAACAGCGAAAGCCGCCGATGCTGTCTCAATCCGCCCTGGAAACCCTGGCGATCGTGGCCTACTATCAGCCGGTTACCCGTGCCGTGATCGAGAAAATGCGCGGCGTGGACAGCAGCTACACCGTTTCCGCGCTGCAGGACCGCGGCCTGATTGAAGCCTGCGGAAAGCTGGAAGCGCCCGGCCGGCCGACCCTGTATGCGACGACAGATGCGTTCCTGAGGGTCATGGGGATCGAAACGCTGCAGCAGCTGCCTCCGCTTCCGGAGGTTCAGGGCAGTGAAGGAACCGAGCAGTTGAGAAAAAGCATTGAGAAAATACAGGAGCAGGACAGCGGGCAGAACAGTGAACAGCAGACCCTGTTCGATGATGCCGAGCTGAAGGGCACAGGAGCGTGATGACATATGGTCGGGTGGATTATTCTCGCGATACTGGTCGGACTGATCACGTTGATCATGCTGATTCCGATCGGGGCCGATCTGCGGTATGAAGACGAAGTGATCCGCGTTTCCGCGAAAGCCGCCGGAATCAAAATTCAGCTGATCCCCAAAAAGAAAAGAGAGCCGAAATCGGAGAAGCCGGAAGAAAAGCCAAAGCCCGAACCGGAACCGAAAGAAGAAAAGCCCAAAAAAGCGAAAAAGAAGCGGTCCCTCTCCTTCAATGCGGAAGAGATTCTGGAGCTGCTCAAGCTTGTACTGAAAAGCTTCGGCCGCTTTGGCAGGAAATTCAGGGTGGAGCGTTTCGTGCTGCACTGGACGGCAGCCGGAAGTGACCCGTATCTCGTGGCGAGGACCTTCTCGGTCGTCAATGCAGGGCTGTCACAGCTTGCGCCGATCTGTACGGAGCGCTTTCACTGCCGGGACAGCAGTGTATGGACGGATATCGATTTTGTCAGTGACCGGATGTTTTTTGAGTTTGGTCTGACGATGACGATACGAATCGGCCAGATCATCGGAACGGGCCTTCGAATCGGTGCCGGCGCACTGATGATTCTCCTGCGCAGCAGACGGCGGGTGAAACGCGAAGAGAAGGAAAACCGGCAGGCTCTGGAAAAGTGGCTGGCGGAGCACCCGGAAGATGCTGCGCGGTATCAGGCCGAACTGGAAGAGCAGCGAAAGGCGGAAGAGGAAGCCGCGCAGAAGGCTCGGGAGACAGCTCAGGAAACAGCTCAGGAGACGGCCCGGGAGACGGCCCGGGAGACAGAAGAAGAGACAAACCTGGATCAAGTGCAGCAACCGACAGAAACAGACAGAACAAACTGAAACAGATGAAAGGAAGTATATCAGATGGAGAACATTAATCCGATTGGCGAACTCATGCAGGCAACGATGGACAACGTCAAAAACATGCTGAAGGTGGACACCGTGGTCGGAGATCCGATCTACACGCCGGACGGAATCACGCTGGTTCCGATCTCCAGGGTCAGCGTGGGCTTCGGCGGCGGCGGAGTTGAGTTTACCGGCAAAAAGATCGGCGGTGACCGACCTTACGGCGGTGGAAACGCCACGGGTGTCAAGATTGACCCCATCGGATTCCTTGTGATCAAGGATGGTGTGATCCGGATGATCAACGTCACCCCGCCCGCAAGCAACACGGTGGATCGCCTGATCGATATGGTTCCGCAGGTGATCGACAGAGTCGACAGCTTTATCGAGAAGCAGAAGAACGCGACCTGATGGCGGAGCGCCTTCAAAAGATTATTGCGGAATCCGGCCTGATGTCTCGCAGAGCGGCAGAGCTTGTCATCTCGGAAGGGCGTGTTCAGATCAACGGCAGGCCTGCTAAGCTGGGAGATCGCGGGGAGAGCAGTGACAGGATTACGCTCGACGGAGTAGAACTGCCTCGTAAAGAGGAAAAGCGCTACTACATGCTCAACAAGCCCCGCGGCTATGTCTGCTCCCTGCATGACGAACAGGGACGGAAATCCGTTCGGGAACTGCTTCCGGCATCCGCCGGAAGGGTCTACCCGGTCGGTCGCCTGGATCTGATGTCCGAAGGCCTGCTTCTTCTGACAAACGACGGGGAATTTGCAAACCGCGTCATGCACCCCTCCTCCAGAATCCTGAAGACCTACCGTACCCGGGTAGAAGGTGACGGACTTGAAGCCCGCATTGCCCGGCTGAGGGAGCCGCTTGAGCTGGATGGAGTATTCGTCAGGGCGGTTCAGGTCCGAATTCTGAAAAAGACAGACCGCGAAGCGGTGCTGGATATCACCATCGGGGAAGGGCGCAACCGTGAGATTCGCCGCATGTGTGAAGAAGCCGGTCTGCATGTGGCCAGACTGACCAGAATTGCGGAAGGCGAGCTGCTTCTCGGCGATCTGCCGAGCGGCAGGTATCGTCCGCTGAGCGCGGAGGAAATCGCTTCTGTGATGGGAGAGAGCACGGAATGAAAGCGGATGTGGTTGTCATCGGAGCAGGGCCTGCCGGCATGATGGCGGCTTTTGCTGCCGCCGGACAGGGAGCGGATGTGCTCCTGCTTGAGAAGAACGAAAAGACCGGAAAGAAGCTTCGCATTACCGGCAAGGGACGCTGCAACCTGACGAACAACAGCGACGTCCGGGAAGTCATGGCGAACATTCCCGGGGAGAGCCGCTTTCTCTACAGTGCCCTGACGGCATTCCCGCCTGAGCGGGTGATGCATTTTTTTGAAGACCACGGTCTTCCTCTGAAGACGGAACGCGGAAAGCGTGTCTTCCCGCAGTCTGATCAGGCGAATGACGTTGCAAATCTGATGCAGAGGCTCTGCCGGGAGAACGGGGTGTCGACGCTGCGGGCGGAAGCGAAAGGAATCTCGCTCCATGGCGGAGCCGTTTCCGGCGTCAAGACACAGGATGAGACCGTTTTCTGCAAAGCCTGCATTGTCTGTACCGGAGGGCTGTCCTATCCGCTGACCGGTTCCACAGGGGATGGATATCGCTTCGCAAAGGCGGCCGGACATACTGTCACGCCGCTTCGGCCGTCGCTTGTTCCGCTGGAGAGCCCGGACCCCTGCTGTGCCAGACTTCAGGGCCTTTCCCTGAAAAAAGTTGAGCTTCGTGTGTATGAGAATGACAGATTGCTCTGCAGGGAGCAGGGGGAGATGCTTTTCACGCATTTCGGCGTGTCGGGGCCGCTTGTGCTGTCCGCATCTTCCCGAATGCGGCACTTTGACACGGCTTCATACCGGCTGGAGATTGACCTGAAGCCTGCTTTGGATGAAAAGACGCTGGATTTGCGGATTCAGAGGGATCTGAAAAAATACCAGAATAAAGAGTTTCGAAATGCGCTTTGCGATCTCATGCCGCATGCCATGATTCCGGAGCTCGTCCGCCTGACGGGGGCTACGGAGGCGCTCCGCGCCAACGAGGTCACCAGAGAGACCCGACTGCGTCTGCTCCGCAGCCTGAAGGCATTTCCGATCGAAGTATCCGGAACACGCCCGTATGCGGAAGCAATTGTCACGGCAGGCGGAGTCTGCACAAAGGAGATCAACCCCAGAAGCATGCAGTCCAAACTGATCTCAGGACTGTATTTTGCCGGAGAAGTTTTGGATCTGGATGCCTATACCGGGGGATTCAACTTACAGATCGCATGGAGCACCGGGCGGCTGGCCGGAATATCGGCAGCCGAAACCTGCTTAAAATGATGAAAAGAAACAGGATGTGAAAACAGATGAACGATATCATATCGATCGCAATCGACGGCCCCTCCGGCGCGGGGAAAAGCACGCTGGCCAGACGCTGTGCAGCGGCTTTCGGCTTCCTGTATGCGGATACCGGGGCGATTTACCGCACGGTGGGGCTGGCAGCCGTCCGCGCGGGAATTGACCGGAAAGACGAGCGGGCCGTTGCCGGGCTCCTTCCAGGACTGCAGATTGAGATGAAATACGACGCGGAAGGAGAACAGAGAATGTATCTCAACGGCGAGGACGTCTCTGATGCCATCCGCATGCCGGAGATCTCTATCGCGGCGTCGGACGTGTCCGCTCTTCCTGTGGTCCGACAGTTTCTTCTGGAGATGCAGCGCAGCCTGGCCCGCACTCAGAGCGTCCTGATGGACGGCAGAGATATCGGGACGGTTGTCCTGCCGGATGCAGACCTCAAAGTGTTTCTGACGGCAAGTGCGGAAGAGCGGGCGAGGCGAAGAGTCCTGCAGCTGCAGGAAAAGGGCGTTACGGAGGATTATGAGAAAGTCCTGCAGGAAATCCGATACAGAGACGAGCAGGACATGAACCGGGAGACGGCGCCGCTCAGACAGGCTGAGGATGC
>JAGAFT010000066.1 GCA_017627975.1 Oscillospiraceae bacterium | reverse complement strand
TTTTTCCATTGCGTGTCTTGTAAGACCTGATATCCTGATTCTGGACGAGGTGCTTTCCGTCGGTGACGGTGCGTTCCGCAAGAAGAGCGAGACCAAAATGCGTGAGATCATCGAAGGCGGCGCGACGACAATTCTGGTATCCCACTCGTTGGAGCAAGTACAGAGCATGTGTTCCAAAGTATT
Organism: Oscillospiraceae bacterium; assembly: GCA_017627975.1. The sequence continues at coordinate 35,511 of JAGAFT010000066.1, read as the reverse complement.
GTGGCTCCGTAAAGGCAAACAGATCGACTGCGGAACAGATGTTCAGGGAATCTGTAATCGATATCAATCTTTCTTGAATGGGGAGATTACGTTATAAAAAAGATTTCGAGTTTTTTTTCATCCTGATTGTGTTAATGTGACTCTTTCGTTGTTGATAAAAAACGACACGGATACCTGTCTGACGAGACGTTATGATTATAACACTTCTCCAAAATCCTAGCATTACAAAAAATGAAAGGAAGACGCTAATATGGAACGCTTAGATTTCTTGGCTGAAACAAAGTATAATACAGCAGAAGCAGCAATTCATCTTGATCGATATCTTACGGCAAAACAGTTTGTTACAGGAAAGCATGTACTGGATATTGCCTGCGGAGAGGGGTATGGCAGTAAGCTGATGAAAGATTGGGGCGCAGCAAGCGTTGTCGGGGTCGATATTTCATCAGAGGCTTTACAGATTGCTAATCAGATGTTTGCAGAAGAAGGGATCACATTTTTACAGCACACTGCAGAAGAGTTGCCGTTTGAGAGCCAGAGTTTTGATGTTATAGTGTCCTATGAAACCGTAGAGCATCTTGATCATCCAGAAAAGTTCCTTGAGGAGTTGGCTAGATTAAAAAAAGCAGACGGTGTTGTCATTATCTCGTGTCCTAATGACCAGTATTATGCAGATAACGAAGAATCATTCAATAACCCCTTTCACAAACGTCGTTTTTCGTGGTTCGACTTTAAAGATTTAGCTGAAGCACGTTTGGGCTCTGATGAATCCTGGTACTTTGGCTTTGGGTTACGTGGTTTTTCCACATTGCCCCTGAGCAGTCTACGTCTACCGGAAAGCGCTGAACAACTGCCGAAAAGTATGACCGATATGTTCTCATACACACTTCCCAAGGTTACAGCTATGCTTCCTGCTGAACGGTATCTGAACTATTGGAATGCCTGTTACTTTATTGGTATATGGGGCCCAGATGCCAGCGAGTTGGAGGCATGCGCAGCTATGTTCCCGGAAGAGGTTTATATCCCGTCAGAGGAAAAATATAAGCTTTATAGGGCATTTCGCATACAACAGCATGAGAATGAGATATTCAAGCTGCAAAACAGGCTTTCAGATGCTAACAAAGAAATGAAAGCAGTTTTAATAGAAAAGGAACGGACGTCAAATCTCTTGAAGATCTCTGAACTTGATCAACAGCACTTATGGACTGAAGTGTCTCGACTAAAAGCTGAAGAGTCTCGATTAAAAGCTGAAGAGTCTCGATTAAAAGCTGAAGTGTCTCAACTAAAAAAAGAAATGAATCAACTTAAGGAAGGAAAAGCAGTTCGAATTCTATTTGGCTTCTGGCGAGTACGTGATAAAGTATTAAGGAGAAAATGAGGTGTGAGCGGTGTCAATGAATGGAATGAAGCCAGAGTGGCAGGTGAAAGAAGCAGGATTCGTTACCAGTAGGTTTATGGAACTCCTGGGTGTCGAGGACTCCCCGGATTCGTTTTCAATGGATAACATTGGGGAGAACGGGAAAAATCTAACGATTGCCATTTTATCAATGAACCGTGCATCGTCATCATTGAGACTCTATGAATCCATCCTTGAGTTTCTCTCGGGTTTTCAGGGTGAATTTTTGATTGGCGATAATGGGTCTGAGAGAAGCGAACTGGACAAACTGTACGATGGACTAAAGAACGCTCCTTTCAAATGTAGAATTCTTGAATTTGGTCAAAATTTTGGGGTTGCTGGTGGGCGCAATCGGCTTTTTGCAGAAGTCAGGACCGATTGGATCATGTCGCTTGACAATGATTTGTACTTTACTTCAAATCCTTTGCCGCAGATTCAAAAGGACATCCGCTCGCTTGGCGTGCATTTTTTGTCACTGCCATTGATTGATAAAGGAGAAATCAATAAAGGTATATATGGCGGACATTTATTTGTAAGTTCAATGAACGGACGCCCTACCATCGGAATTGGGTCAGCATATCAAATACACCGTAATTATGTCAATAAACCAATGGATGGCTTTTTGTGTACAGGCTTTTCGGGTGGATCTGCTGTTGTCAATAAAAACACATTTTTCCAGACCGGAGGTTTCGACGATGGAATGTTTATCGGCTTTGAAGATACAGAACACTCCCTGCGTTTGTTTCAAAAGGGGTTTAAGATTGGCTCGTGCGGCATGATCAGCTTAGAGCATGATCATCACAAGGCAACTAGCAATGCTGACACCGATTATGAAAAAATTCGCTTCTCTACCTCCAAATTATATGATGCCGCTATGTACTTTGAAAAAAAGCATGGATTCCATATTTGGAACGAAAACGTTGAAAAATGGGTCGAAATGCGGCAGAATCAAACAACAGATCAGGCAGGTCAAATAGGCAAGAAGAGAGATCGGGTTCGTATTGCCTTGGTAATTGATGTTCCAAACTGGGCTTATGATCATATTGCAAATCAAATTATTGAAAATTTGAGCGATGAATTTGAGTTCACTCGTATCTACCAGGAAGATTTTAAAAACTTTGCAGATGCGCTGGTACTAGCAGAAAACTGTAAAATCATCCATGTCTTCTGGCGCTCCTTTTTGGCTGGATTCAATACAGATTTTTGCCAGAAACGTATTCGTGAACTGGGAATGACGCGGGAAGATTTTTGCAAACGATATATTGACAACAAGGTGATTTCTACAGCAGTTTATGATCATTTGCTGCTTGATGGCCCATCAAAGGAAATCACGACAAGGCTGTTTGCCGATGAAGATGGAATCTGTTCAAATTATGTCGTATCCTCTAAAAAACTTTGGAAACTGTATAATGAACTTCCCGGACTGAGAATACGACCAGAAGCAATTTGCCCGGATGGTGTGGATTTGTCTCTTTTTAAACCCTTCTTTTTGGAACGATTAAAGAATGTACCATATCGCGTTATAAAGCTTGGATGGACTGGAAACAGCAAATGGGTGGTTGATGATTTGAAAGGGATCAACACCATTATTCGTCCAGCAATTGAGCAGCTAAACAAAGAAGGTTATGCTGTTGAACTCATCTGTTCTGACAGAAATGATAAAATGATTCCGCACGAGAAAATGCCGGATTTTTATGCTCAGCTCGATTGCTATCTTTGTGCGTCTACCTTTGAAGGAACTCCAAATCCGGTTTTGGAGGCAATGGCCTGTGGCGTGCCGATTATAACTACGGACGTCGGACTTGTTCCGGAAGTTTTTGGGGATAAGCAGAAAGAGTATATCCTGAAAGAGCGCAGTGTTGAATGTTTGAAGGAACGCATAATTAATCTGATTGAGAAAAATGATTTCGAAGCACTTTCACAGGAAAATCTGAGATCTATTCGTGCATGGGATTGGAAAAACATGACGGAGAACTTCAGACAATACTTCCGCTCGTGCATTTCAAAACACATAGAACAAGAATAATCGCTTTCATTGGTTTAATTGAGTTTTTCCAAAGAATGTTGTGTGTCAAAGGATTGCTGAAACACAGCATAATACGTTTATAAAGCACAACACACGATAATGCATGGGAGAAGTGGAACGATGGTGTTTGATTTTGAGAAGGAGCCCGGAAAAAAGCTCCTTGAAAGGCCAATAAACCGTGATGTCGGGGAACCGCTTGTAAGTATTATTACACCTTTTTACAATGCCGGTAAATACTTTGAGCAAACCTATAACTGCGTTTTAAATCAGACTTTCGTGTGGTTTGAGTGGATTATAGTAGACGACGGCAGTACCGATGAGCAGAGTATACAGACGCTTGCGTCGTTTGCGGTGAAGGATGACCGGATTAAGGTTTTTCATAAAGATAACGGAGGCATTTCCACAGCGAGAAATCTGGGGATAAAGAATGCGAAAGCTGAAATTATACTCCCTTTGGACGCCGACGATCTGATTGAGCCGACTTATGTGGAAACGCTTTACTGGGCCCTGTACTACAATCCCGACTGTGCATGGGCCTACAGCAACAGTGTCGGTTTTCAGGGCAAGCAGTATGTGTGGGACAAGACATTTGACGCTGAGCGCTTGAAGACAGACAATTTTCTTACCAACTGTGCCGCAATACGAAAAAGAGATTTGATGGAGGTTGGATGCTATGATGAGGTCATAAAGCATTACAATGAAGACTGGCGTCTCTGGCTGAAAATGCTCTCGGCACATAAAAAGCCGGTCAAGACTAGTGATTTCGGCTTTTGGTATCGGCGTCTCGATACTGGAGTGCTCGCTGCTGTAAACAAGGATCCGAAAACGCAGAAACTGGCAGCACAGCTTATCGAAGAGGTTGCGGTGACAGCCGACACCTCCATAACAGCAAAAACATATCCGGAAGACCAGACAAAGAGTATTTATACCCTGCCAACCGTTTCGACATGGGATCGAAAGCTGTTTACGAAGCATGAAAAGATTCATGTGCTGATGCTGTTGCCGTGGATGGTAATGGGCGGCGCAGATTCATTTTATCTGGATATCTGTGCGCAGTTGGACAAGAGCAGATTCGAGTTTGGAATAATTACCACCAAACCCTCAGACAACAATTGGCAGCAGCGCTTTGCGGAACATGTGACGGACATCTTTAATCTGCCGAATTTCCTGAGCGTCGAAAACTGGGCGGAGTTTATCAGCTATTATATCAAGTCCCGTGAAGTAGATGTGCTCTTCCTCAGCAACTCCTATTACGGGTTTTATCTGGTTCCCTGGCTGCGAAAGGAGTTCCCGGAGCTTGCCATTGTGGATTATGTCCATATGGAAGAATGGCATTGGGACGCCGGTGGCTATGCGCGTGCTTCCGCCGTTATGGGTGAGTTTTTAGAAAAGACACTGGTCTGCAATGGGAAGACACGAGAGGTCATGATCCAACACTTTAAACGTGCGCCTGAAACGGTAGAAACACTGTACATTGGAGTTGATACAGAAAAATTTGACGCGGCAAAGGCCATTCCTGGCGAGGCGAAAAAGCAGTTGGGAATCGACGAGACTCGCCCCATGATCCTTTTTCCATGCAGAATTTGTGCTCAGAAGCGGCCTTTCTTCATGCTGGAGATTGCGAAGGAACTCTATAAAAGGATACCGGGCATTGTGTTTGCTGTGGTGGGCGACGGCCCCCAATTAAAGGAACTACAGGAAACCGTCATCAAGGAGAAACTGGATAATACAGTCTATTTCGCGGGACGGCAGACCAACATGCCCTTCTGGTACCGTGATGCGGCGTTGACTCTGATCTGCTCCATAAAAGAAGGACTCTCTTTAACGGCATATGAGTCCCTTTCTATGGGTGTTCCCGTGGTGACATCCGATGTCGGCGGACAGGCGGAGTTGGTGGATAGAAGCGTCGGGTATACGATCCCGCTGATGCAGGATGAAGCTACTGAGTATACTATCAGGAAATATAGTCAGGATGAGATCATTCAGTATGCAGATGCAATTTATTCTATTCTGTCTGATCCGAATCAATATGAAAAAATGTGCGTCAACGCCCGCAAAAGGATCGTCAGCAAATTTACACTTGAACTCATGGTACACAGATTGGAGACGATTCTTTCCCAGCTAGTGAATGACCGGGAATATCAGGAAAAACGCAGAGTACTTTCAAGTGCGCTGAAACTGAGTGGAACCTACGTAGATGAAAGTGTAACTAACTTCCTTCGCTGGCAGGCGTATGCAAAACGCGCGAGAAATGAACAAAACCGCGCTAATATGGAGAAGAAACGTGCAGCGCAGGCAAACAAGGCTTTGAATCAGGCAAAAATGGAATTAGACAATATCTATCAAATGCGCACATGGAAGTTGATTCAGCATTACCGCAGTTTTATGGATAACACATCTGTTGGCAGGGGTTTAGCCAAAGGGAGGGATATGCTACGCAGATGACCTCTCGATTAACATACGGCAACGGAGAATAAGAGAGAATTCAATTATGGCGAGTCCAAAGTCTGCCAAAACCGTAATCGGATACTATAGCTGCGCAATAGAGGTTATGAAATAAGCGTTCATAAGTGCAGATCCATTTAAAGAACAGGAAATCAAGCGAGAGTATGCTCGGATGATCAGAGCGGCCAGAAGTAATTATAAAGCGTTTTCCGATGAAGAGCGGCGAAAGATATGTTTTGATAGCGAAATTGAAAAGAATTATTTGATCAACTGATTAAGGATCGAGTCCGCCTGGAAGCATGTAATGAACAGCAGAAGCAGCAAGCTGACAGCCTTCGGCATGAACTGAAGGGGCAAGATCAATGAGGCCTCTACACTCCGGTATGATCTTGATTGCGTTCACAATTCGGTCTCTTTTCGTATTGGTCGTGCCATAGCCCGGCTACCGAGAAAGGTCCGGGACGATGTGCGTTGATTCGCGATAACAGGCTTAACTACACCATTCGCTGGACGCTGACCACATTATGTAGAAAAACGCTACCAGAGAGGAAAATCATGCCGGAGAATAGAGAAAAATGGATTGATGATGCCAAGGGACTGGCGATATTGCTGGTCATTCTTGGGCATGTGAGCGGGGGACTGGCGGGTGTCATCGGTTTTCAGTTTGTCTACGGAATTCATCTTGTGATGTTTTTCCTGCTCAGCGGCTATAATCTGAAGAAGAAAGAACTTACGCGCGATTATGTGGCGGCAAAGTTTTCCCGTTTAATGGTTCCATATTTCTACACCTGCGCTGCGGTTATGGTTACGGATCTTTTCAACTGCTATGTGCTGAATCATGGAGCCTCAATCCTGACGATCACGAATCTCATCGGAAAAGATCTGATCAGAAGCTTTTTCGCTTCTGGGGCGATTAAAAGCTTTGGACCGGTCGCGATTGGCACAAGGATCGGGGCGATCTGGTTCCTGCCGGCGTTGTTTTTTGCGCAGCTAATTGTTCAGTTTTTGCTGAACTGGACAAAGGATGACAGAACACTTGGATTCTGCACGGCAGGCATTGGTCTTTCGGCTTATCTTACGGCACGATTCCTCTGGCTTCCCTTCAGCATCCAGTCCGGGATGCTGGCGTCCTTCTTCCTCTGGATCGGATATGAGATCAGGAAGCACGGTGTTCTTTCCAAGCTGCGGTGGTATCATTATTTGGCGGCGCAGATCTGCCTGCTGCTGGGAATCGCTTTCGGGTACTGCAACATCGGCTTTGTGTCGGCCAATCTGAACGACCTGTTCTTTTCCGTTCCCGTCGGTCTGTCTGGCTGTCTGCTGATCTATCTGATCTCGAAAGGAAACAAAAAAGGAATCGTGCTGTCCTATATCGGGCGGATTAGCCTTACCGTGATGTGCGTGCACCTGTATGCGCTGGAAACAATGGACGGCTGGTTTCATCGTGTTTTGGACAGGGCCGGCCTGGCGGGAAACCCACGGGTCTGGGTATTCATCGGAATCCACATTCTCTTTGCCTGTGTGATTGCGGCCGCCATTGAAGGGCTGAAAACATGGACTGCATGCATGCGGTCTCAAAAAACGTTGGAACATCCGGCGAATCTTTCGGAAAGCCAAAGAGATCCTTCCGTTGACATCGCAAAGGGAATCTTTATCTGCGCCATGCTGGTCGGCCATTTTGCGATCGACAGGACCCTACGGGATATTATTTATTCCTGCCATATGATGGCTTTTGTGATCTTCTCCGGTTACTTCTACAAAGAAGGCCGCCCGGTTGGCGCGACGCTTCAAAGAATGACAAAAACCTTTCTGGTCCCGTACGCGGTCTTTGTTGCCGGGGTCTTCCTTTTGGATTGTTCCAGGTGGAATCCGGTGTACTTTGCTAACGGGTTCAAAAAATACCTGCTGGGCATGTCGTATGCGCAGAAACTGTTCCCCGATGCAGAAAGTGTGGGTCCGGTCTATTTTATCCTGATGCTTTTTGTCACGAGGGTTTTATACTCCTGTCTGGCCGTGGCTGCGGCAAACAGAAAGCAGCTCACGGTCGCGGTCGTTCTTGTATCTGCGCTCGGTGTGATCCTGGGGAAGCGGGGATGGTGGCTGCCCTGGAGCATCGATATCGCATGCTACTCCCTTGTTTTTTACCATTTGGGGAGGCTCGGCCGGGAAAAGAATGTACTGGAAGAGATCAGAAAAAGGAACTATGTTTACTTCCTCCTGTCGCCGGTATGGGCATACATGATTTATGCCGGCAGCATGGAAATTGACATCCGGAATTACGGAAACTACGGCCTTGTCGTGCTGGGTGTGATATCGGGGACGCTGCTTGTTTATCAGCTTTCCTCCTACATCGGCAGGCATATTCCTCTCCTTGCAAAAGTTCTAAGTGATCTTGGGAGCGCCACGGTCTATATCATTGTCATACATGTGCTGCTGGGTTCGGCAATCGGAAACCTTGTTGCAAGGCGCTTTGATCCGGACTATGTTGTTTTTATGATCGGCACGATTCTGCTACAGCTGACTTTGGCATGCGCGCTAAAAGCGCTTTTGGGTCTTCTCAAAGAGAAGCGGTAAAAACGGCGGTTAAAATGAACAGGACCACTCCTTTTGGAGTGGTCCTGTCTGTTTGTTGGGTTTTATGCGGGTTATACCGGGATCTCGGGGGACGTCGTGTTGTCAACCGTCTCTTCGACTCCGGCTTCGGCATCGACCATGTCATCTGCCGCATCCTCGGCGACATCCGCGGTCGGCTCGCCTGCTGTCTGGGCGGGGGCGACCTGAACCGCGTTTACGGTGAAGCTGTAGCTCTTATCCAGGCAGCCTTCCTTCGACACGGTGACGACGACGCTGTCGGCGACACCCGTGACAGCCGGAACTACCAGCATGCCGCTGGCATCCAGAGCAACAGGAAGACCGTTCACCGTGACGGCCACGGATTTGCCTTCGCCTGCGGCGACCTGAAGGCTGTAGGAATTATCCTGTGCAGCCTGAATGGAAGTCAAGTAGCTGACATCCGCTCCGTTCACCGTCAGAGTATCCGCGGCGGCCTCGTCCAGGGTGTTGGTCAGGATCAGACTGTAGACGGCTTTGAACTCACTGCCGTTCTCCTTCAGGGTGATCTCAAGATCGTTGGCCTTTGCCCACTTCAGGGAGTAGGTGTCGGCGGCAGCTGCGGTCTGGCTTACGCCGTTCAGCTTCACGGAGCTGACGGTCCAGCCTTCTGCGGCGGTGACAGCGACGGTTCCGGTTGCGGTGGTGAGGAAGTATTCCGCATCTGCCGCGGCGTTGAAGCTGTAGCTGCTCTGCTTTTCATCGGAGGCGCCCTTCACGAATTTGTCGAGGTCGATCTCTTTCCCATCGACAGTCAGAGCTGCAAGAGCGGAGACTTCCGCGGGTTCCGGATCTGCCACAACTTCGGGAGCAGCAGGTTCCTCAGGGGCTACAACCTCTTCGGGAGCAGCGGTCTCCTCGGGGGCGTTGGTCTCCTCGGGGGCGGCTTCTTCCTTCACGGGAGTGTACTCGACGGTCAGGGTATAGGCCGTGGTCTCAAAGCCTTCTTTGGAAACCTCGATGGCCAGCTCATTGCTGCCCTCGGCCCAGGTGAACGCGGCTTCGCCGTTTTCAACCGCTTCGCCGTTGATGGTGACCGTTGCATCGGCCGGGTCCGTCACGATGGCGACGGTGTCCGTTGCGTTCGGGGTGGCCGCGGCCGCGGCATTGTCGGTCATGGGAATCTCGGTGCCGGAGACGGTCAGCGCGGTGAGCGCCGCAGGGGCGGCGGCTTCGGGGTCATAGATGACCGTAATGGTATAGGTGCTGCCGTCCGGCATGGTGATGGTCAGAATGTTCTCGCCGACTGCCCAGGAGACTGTCCCGTCGGGGTTGATCGTTCCACCGGTGACCGACATGGTCGCCGTCTCAGCGCCGCCCGCCGCCTGGCCCTGGGCGTCTTCCGCCAGGGCCGGGACAGAGAGCAGAGAGCAGAGGATCATCGTTATCAAAACCATGGAAATGAGTTTCTTCATATCCGTTTCCTCCTCAAAATGTCTCGAATCTTATGTGTTTCCGTTATGGTCAATCAGGTTTTACCGGTGATCGTGATGACGGAGACTCCATCGGTTGTCGTGATGGTACCTGTGCCATCCGTTATGGTCACGGTCTTGCCGCCGATTGTGATGGTGGGTGTTCCGCTAACAGCACCGGAACCGGTCTTCGACGTATCCACGCCGGCACTTGTGCCGGTCTCCTTGTAGTTGACCATGATGTTCAGGTCAGTCAGCGGATCCGCCTGATACCAGAACTCATACACAAAGTTCGTCTCGGAAGGATCTTCCATCACCTTGTAGTTGTCGAGCACGTAGTCGCCGAAGCGAATGCTGAGGGTGTCAACCTGATAGTACAGGGCGGTGCCTGCACCGGAATAAACGTGTTTCGTCTTCGGGATGGTAATCTTGACCTTGACACCGGTGGCGGACTTAATGGCGTTGTCACTTACGGAGATGCCAGCACCCATGCCGTACTTGGGACCGACTTTGACGGGTGTGCCGCCATCAACGCTGACAGTATAGAGTTCTTCACCCTTGACATTGATGATGCCGGTATCCGCAATGGTGAACTCGGGAATCACGTAGTGCACCGGTTCTGATCCGAGCTGGACGGCCAGGAACCGAATGGTCTTGCCCTTGTCGCCGCTGTTTACGGTGTATTCGTAGCAGTTTCCGCCTTCCTCGGTCGGGGCGAGCATCTTATCGCCGCTGCCGCCGATCTTCCAGACCTCACCGACGGAATAACCGGTTCTCTTGACATAGGAATACAAGCGAATGGTCGTGCCGACCTTTACGTTTTTCGCCTCCGGTACCTCGGCAAGGACAATCTTGTCAAAGCCGATCGTCGGACCATCCTTCTTATTCTGCTTGAAGACGTTCCAGTCTACATAGGTGTACTCGTTATCCTCTTCAAAGTTAACCCGGAAGGTCTCGGTCTTGTTCTGCTTGGACATACCCGATACGGTAACCTTCTTGTCCCATGTAAAGCTTAGCCATTCTTCGTGGCCTTCCCAGACACGCTGGATTCCGGTGACACGGAAGTTGTCATAAGCGGAGGTTTCAATCCTGATGGCCTGACCGGCAAGCGCCCTGGTAATGGGCTGACCGGTGGCGTCATCTTTTATGACGGCGATTCCGCGGGAAGCATCATATTCGACATTCACATCGTAATAGATCTTGCTGTCATCGTTGACGAACTTCGCGACGATCGTTACATCCTCCGAAGGCATCGTGAAGATGAACCGATTGGGATCCGGCTCCCAGGACACCTGGGTGGAGTTGTTCTTCGTAAATGCCGCTCCGACGCCGATATCGTCTTTCTTGTAGAAGAACTTGTTCTCGGGCCGGAAGGTGACCTCAACAAGCTGTCCGGGCTGTGCCCTGCTGACATCCTTGGCGACGATGCCGTAAGAACCATTGACAATATTGAACAAAAGTGTGCCGCTGCCGCCTCTGATATCCGAACGGAGTGCGTAGGTATTGCGGTTCCGGAAGATCACCTTTCCGGAGGTGATACCGCGGTCGGCCAGTACAAAGCGATAGGTTGTGGCATCAACCTTCGTGACCTTGTTGTCTTTTGTTCCTTCTGTAGGAAGTGATCCGCGCAGGGTTTCAATCCCACCGCCGACTCCTTCATAGGCAGCGCTGTCGAATTCCCATCCGGCCGCCGGGACGATCTTCATGGTGACGGTCTGGCCTTCCTTCGCGACACTGGTTTTTGCACCGTCGACATAATATTCGACCCAGCCGGCGCCCTGGACGTTGGAAGAGAGGTTATAATAGGTGGAGATCTTAAAGTCCACCGTCAGACGGATCTCGTAGTTGGGCATCTTGAACTTGTACAGGCCGTCCGCAGGATCCTGCTCAACGTAAACCTTCTCGACAGAGAGATCGTTCTTCTGGTAATAGACGCCTTTTTCAAGCTTGACGTTGTAACCGCTCTTCGGATAGATAGCAAGCACAACCTCGTCACCGTAGAAAGCGGTGTTGGCGTTGGTGCTGTAGATCATCGTGTCGAAGGTACCGTAGGGGGAGGCCACCTTGTTGATGACAAAGCCGCGGGAGTAGAACACGGTTACCTGGACACTGCTGTTCGGCATTGTGAAGGAATAGTTCGAAACCGGAATGTCCGTCTTGCTGTCGGTGCGGACAACCTGGATATCGCGAACCGCATAGCCGGCCTTCGGGGAGGGAATAATGTTCACGGTCTCGCCAGCATTCGCCCGGGTGGCATACTGGGTATTGTTCACCACCGCATAGGGGCTGCCGTTGGTCGCCGCCGTGAGGGAGATCTGATAGTTCCCGCTGGTCGCGGCGGATGCCGCTGCCGTTGTTGCGGCGGTGGCTGCGGTCGTGGTCGTGACAACGGTGGATCCGGCAGTGGCCGCGGCGCCGGGAAGCAGAACGGTCTGGCCGACATAGATCTTGTCCATGTTGTCGCGGCGGTTCAGGCCGTTAATGAGCTGACGCTGGGCCTGATAGTTGATGCCGTACTGGTTGGCGATGGAGGACATGGTCTCACCGGGCTGAACCACATGGCCCACAACGGCACTGGCAGCACCGGCGGCGGACGCCGTCGGGATCAGAAGAACCTGACCGGCGTGGATCTGGTTCGGGTTGGCCAGCGCGTTGATACCCTGGATCACCGGAGCATAGTAATAATAGTTGCTCCCCAGTTCGTTGCAGATCTTGTTCAGCGTATCGCCGGCCTTGACCGTATAGGGAGTGAGATAAAACGCGGCACCGCCGCCAACAACCCCACCGAGGCCATAGCTGGTGGTGGTCATGGTGGTCCCGCCGACAGTCGTGGTGGTAACGGTCGCCGTAGTGGTCGAAACCGTACCGGCAACGGCGTTGGAACCGGGCAGCTTCAGCTTCTGACCAACGGTCAGCTTCGCCAGCTGGTTTTCATTGGTAAAGCCGTTGAGCTGCATAATCGCGTTTTTGCAGTTATAATAATTCAGTCCGTACTTTTCGCAGATCTTCATCAGGATCTCGCCGGACTGGACCTCATGCGTGATGACGTCATCCGCCGAGGCCGACCCTGCCAAGCCTGTAAACAGAGACATGATCATGACCACGCAAAGCAACAGACTTATGAAACGACTCGTCTTCATAACTTGTTCCTCCTGAAACTATCGCCGAGGACAAAAAAAGATACTCTGCCCGACGGCTATCTTATCAATGGGCATGATAGCACAAACGGTGACAAAATGCAACAATTAATTTTCAAAAAAATTTCATTTAGTAAAAATTTAAGAAACAATTAAGATTAAATCAAAAAGGAAAGAGAAAGGAGAGCTTGCCTCAGGGAGAAAAGCGTGGTATGATACCGACAGAACGGTAGTCTCGATACCGTCATCAATTATTTTATTATAAATGGAGGAAATGGAAATGAAGAAGACTCTCGCGATTCTTCTCGTGCTGGCGATGAGCCTGGCACTGCTGACCGCGTGCGGAAGCTCGCCGAAGCCCGCGACAATGGAAGCTCCGGCCGCAAGCGAGGCCCCCGCGGAAGAGGCCGCTCCCGCGGAAGAAGCGGCACCCGCGGAAGAAGAGACGGCGGCTGCCCCGGAGGGCGGCACCCTGAGCGTGTATGCCTGGGACGCCAACTTTAATATTCCCGCGCTGAAGGCTGCTGAGGCGGCATATCAGAAGGTCAACCCGGGCTTCTCTCTGGAGATTGTCCAGCAGTCCGGTTCTTCGGACGTGGAGCAGGCGGTCACCCTTGCGGCCTCTTCCGGCGACCTGAGCACCCTGCCCGACATCGTCCTGTTCCAGGATCATTACATCCAGCGCTATGTACGGGATTATCCCGGTGCCTGGGTCAACCTGGATGACGCCGGAATCGACTGGACCGACTTCGGCGCCGAGAAGATCAGCTACAGCACCATCGACGGCGTGCACTACGGCGTTCCGGTGGACAACGGCACCGCGATCTTTGCCTATCGCACCGACCTGCTGCAGGAGTGCGGCTACACCCTGGACGATGTGACCGCGATCTCCTGGGACCGCTGGCTGGAAATCGCCCGCGAAGTGAAGGAAAAGACCGGCAAGGCCATGCTCTCGATGGACCACTCCGGCGACGATCTGCCCTACATGATGCTGCAGGCCGAGGGTGTCTCCCAGTTTGAAGGCGGCAAGGCCAAGATTGCAGACAACGAAACCCTGAAGAAGATCGTCGAGGTTATTGTTCAGGGCGCCAAGGACGGCACCATCATTCTTGCCAACTCCTGGTCCGAGTACACCGACCAGACCATTCAGGGCGACCAGGTTGCGGGCGTCATGAACGGCAACTGGATCATCCCGACCATCCGCCAGGTTGCCGACAACAGCGGCAAGTGGGCCATCACCACGATCCCGACCCTGGAGGGTGACAAGCAGGGCTATGCGGCCAACGGCGGTTCGTCCCTGTACATCACGGGCAACTGCAAGAATGTTGAGCTGGCAAAGGCCTTCCTCGCCTACACCTTCGGCGGCGGCGAGGGCGCCATGGAGACCTATGACGGCGCGCTGCTTAACGGCGGCGTGATCACCACCTGCATCTCCGCCGGCGGTTCGGACGCCTATCTTGCTCCGGTTGAGTACTTCAACGGCCAGGCGATCTACAACGAGATCGTCAACATGGGCGCCTATGTCCCTGTCATTGAGCAGAATGACTTCCACTACACCGTGCGTACCAGCATGGGCAACGCGATCACCAACATCATCAACGGCACCGACATCGACACCGCGCTGAAGAATGCGCAGGACGAAATCGACTTCGCAATGGCAGGCTGATACATTTGGAATAGAACAGCTCCCCGCCCTCGGGCGGGGAGTTATTTTATGCCGAGCAGGAAGAGTCCGGCAAGCAGAACAAGGATACCGGCCGCGACCGGAATAAGCATACCGCCGCCCTCGAAGGCGGTCAGGTTCAAAAGCACATGGGCCAGGAGCGGAAGCGCCACAGACCCGCTCTTCCATACGACCGCCCCGGCCCATACCGAGAAGCAGAAGGCACAGACCGCCTGGGCCAGTACCGGGAAGAGGCCCGTTCCGGCGCGCAGGTTAAACAGGTGCATCGCGGCAAAGAGGACCGCGACAAGGAAAACCGCGTTTGCGCCCTTCATCTCTGTGCGTTCGAACAGCAGCTTTTTCAGCAGAAAGAAGCGGTAAAACAGTTCCTCCGCGACGGCACCGAGGACCCAGAGCGCTGTTTGGGAAAAATCAAAACTTACGCCGGAATGAAATGCGGAAAGCAGGTTCGCCAGCGGGAGAAGAACAACGGGGCCCCAGATCAGGAGTTGAACCATTTTCTCTGTTTATAGTAGAACACAAGGCCGATCAGAACCCAGATGACCAGCATGATATAGCTTTCTTTTCCAAAATGAACGCCCGACAGACCAGGAATGGGAATCAGCTGCAGAACCATAAAGGTCAGGCTGAACACCACGCCGATCCATGCCATGGCCTTCAGAAAGGCGGTCCCGTCGCCGTTTTTCCTTGCGGTGATGAGGGTGCTGGCACAGGTGAAAAAATACCCGATGCTGGCGCCGATGGCGCTCATATCCACGAACCAGCCCAGCGCTTCCCGGCCGAGAATCGGTCCGCTCAGACTGATGAGGATGCAGAAGAGGATGGCGTTTCTCGGCGTTCCGTATTTCCCGTCCACCGCAGAGAACCATTTCGGAAGATAGCCTTCCCGGCTCATGGAGTACATAAGCCGCGAGGAGGCCAGATAGAAGCCCATGATGCCGGACAGCACCGCACAGCTGACCCCGAGGCCGATCAGAACCTTGCCGAAGCCGCCCAGCAGCTCCTCGGCCGCGACAAGCAGCACCCATTCACCGGCCATCACGCGGTCCGGCCAGTTTTCCAGAGCCGCCGCGGCAACCGTATTGTTGCTGACATACACAAAGCAGCCGAACACAATGGCAATGACCATGATGAAACTGACTTTCCGGAAGCTGAAGTTAAACTCCTCTGCCGCCTGGGGGATCGCGTCGAAGCCGACGTAGGCCCAGGGCGCTATGGCAAAGGTGGCGAGGATGGCGCCCGCGATGCCGGCGGAGCCTGTATGGGCGTAGGTTCCGATTTCCGCGGTGCCGGCGCCGGCGGCAACGGCCGGGGCTTTATCAAAGCCCCAGATGGGCTCCATGTTGATCCCCTTCGCCCTGGAGCTGAGCAGGGCGGATACAAAGAGCACATAGACACAGGTCACAAGAAGGCTGCTCAGGACGGTCTGGACAATGCCGGCCTTTTTGACCCCGATCACATTCAGCCAGCCGAACAGAACCAGAATCAGCATGGACAGAAGCATCTCACCGGCATAGATTTCAAAGCCGGCGATGCTGTAGTGAAAACCGAATTTCAAGCAGTCGGCGGTCCCGTCCAGACCGTCCACGATCAGACCGATTGCGGTGCTGTTCATGGGGACATTTGTCAGGTAGGCCACGACCAGGAACCAGCCGCAGAGGAAAGCCATCCTTTTTCCGAAGCAGTTTTTGGCAAAGGAGAATTCCCCGCCGGCCGACGGGTATTTCGGCACCATGTAGGCGTAGGAAAACGCAATGACGATCATGACCAGCGCGCCGAGCACCATGGCGATCGCCGTTCCGGCCACGCCGGAGTTGGGCAGGAATTTCTTACCGGGATTGATGAAGGAACCCCAGCCGATGACACAACCGAAGGCAATCGCCCAGACATGCATGGGAGAGAGCTGTCGCCGAAGGTTGTTGTTTTCCATGGTTTTCTCCTTTATACGTCGTAGATTTTGTCAATCGCCTTCAGTTCACGGAAGGTGTCGATCTCGATAATGTCCTGCGGCAGACACTCCCGCAGCTCAACGGTGTAGTGGTCTTTCCGGTATACGAGGGGAACCTGCTCCCAGTAGCGCTCCTTGCCGCCGGGCATGGCGAAGACATCCGCGATGTCGGCGGAGAGACGGCGCCCGTCCGCGTCGTTCCAGTAGGAGATCCCGACCATCTGCCAGATGTTGTCTCCCTCGCCGCCGACGGATTCCTTCGTGATGATGCCGTCCGTGACCTCCAGGCACCAGTCGTCGGTACGCTCGGTCTTGAACCCGAGGAAATCGGAGCGGTAATGGTATTTCTTCAGGATTCCGGGGTTATAGAGCAGAAGATCCGCTTCAAACACATATGCATTGGAAAGAAGGTAGCGGGCAACCAGAGCAGAGGAAATGTTATTGGCTTCATTGTAAAGAGGATTCTCCAGAAACTTGATCATGGGATACTTGTACAGAAGCTGATCAAACTGCTCGGCAAGGTAACCGCGAACGACGTAGATCTCCTCAATGCCGAGCGCCAGGCAGGCGTCCAGGAGCCCGTCGATGATTCGTGTTCCATGAACCCTTACCAGGGGCTTCGGGGTGTTGAGCGTGATGGGAACGAGCCGCGTTCCGAACCCAGCGGCGATGAAGATCGCCCGCCGGACCCGATAGGGTTCCAGCGCTGATTTGCCTTCGGCGGTGATGATGCCGTCCGAGACGAATCCGGCATCGGAAAGCTCTTTCATGGTACGGTTGACCGTACCGAGGGACATACCGGTTTTTTCCTGGATCCGGCGCTGGGAACAGGCCCCCTCCACCAGCAGCTCCAGAATATCAAACTGTTTTCTTGTCAACTCCGTCATAAACATTCATCCTCCCTGAGACGGGAGCCATTATAAACGTTCCAAACATGGATGTCAACAGGAATGTTTGGAACATGCGGCAGAAAAACAGTCCCCCTGCCAGCGGCAGGGGGACTGTGGGCAGTGTTCCATTCACCGTCGAACGCGGCGGAATGAGACGGTCAAAAGATGCCGAGACTGCGCCAGGCGGACAAATCGAAGATATCCTGCCCCTTGAGCGCGTACCAGCGATCCGGCAGGAAGGTGTTTCCGTCGTTGTCCCACGGATCGCTGATGTCGGTATAGAAGATACGGTGTTCTTCCGCAGCCTTGGCGGCATCCGAGACGGGGTTGCCGGTAAAGGGGTTCACGGGCGCTTCCACCAGACCGTCAAGGGCCAGAACCGGGGTATCCGCGTTGGTCATAAAGCGGTCGTCGACCCGGAAGCCGCTCTGGTCAAAATCCTTGACCATGAGCAGCGGATTGTAGCTCATGACATCCTGCGGATGATGCCAGGTGTTCCCGACCCAGTCGCCGAAAATCATATCATCGAACTGTGCCATCCCATGGCCGTGATCCGCGACAAGGATGATCCGTGTGTTGTCATAGACACCCTGCTCGCGCAGGAAGTCAAACCATGTTCCGAGCTGAAGAAAAGCCGCCATGTTGCACTGGTAATGCTTCATCGTGTAGGGGATGTCGGCAAGCATGGTTCGTCCGTCCAGGGTGAAGCGGTCTTCATGCGCCGCGTCATAGGCCGTGTTGTCGACATACAGCGCCGGTTCATATTCCGGTTCTTTCAGAAGCATCACGTCGTGTGCGGTTCCGTTGTTGATGGCAAGGTAGGTATTCCGGCTGTCATCGGTGATGTTCGAGATCTCCGGGAGCGCACAGAGCACGGAGTACGCATTCATAAAGCTCTCATCCACGCCATGGGAAACCGACCGGCCGGAGACAAACTGCGTATGGCGCAGCATGCTGTCCAGATCCCGGGAGCTAAAATACTGCCCGCCCTGATAGAGGCCGGACTGCAACACCAGAGGAGAAATCTTCATGATGCTGTAGCAGAAGAAGTTGCGGTTCCAGATCTTCTGCCTGTCGGCAAGAAGGTCGCCCTGGTCCCGGAACTGGCCGTTTTCGGTGTTGTAAGCGTGAACGCCTTCACAGTCCTCAAAAATGGAGAGGTCCGGAATCTCCGTATAGCCGGCATAGGGCGGGTGACAGACCGTCACCTCGTATCCCGCTTCACCGAAGAGGACCGGCAGAAGCTTCAGGGCCTCGTTGTGCTTGTCGGCGAGGGGCTCGGAAGATCGTTTGTTGAGCTCTTCCGGGGTGTATTCGTATCCGCCGAAGAGTGCCGGAGAGCCGGTGTTGGTGGTGCATCCGAAGGACAGCGTATTGGGGTACCAGGTGAAGCCGTCAAACTGCTGTTTGAGTTCCGGCCTTTCCTGGAAGAGATACGGGACATAACTGCTGATGCCGCGGTCGAGCATGAAGACAATCACATTCTTTCCGTTCCGGCTGAGGGGGAAGGAGGCCTTCTCGCCGGTTTCCCGTTCGGCGAGTTTCCTGATCTGAGGCAGTTCGGACCGGATTCCGACAATGTTGTAGACGGACATCCCTAACACCGCGAGAATCAGAACCGGAAACACCGCCTGCAGAAGTTTTTTCTTCTTCCGCCACAGAAGCAGCACCGCAGCTCCGCAGAGCGTGAGGACCGCGAGGTTAAGAAGGCATTCCTTCCATGAATAGTGAAACGCGATGTCATACTGCAGCATTGCCGACAGGTTCCCAAGCTTTGTCCCAAAGAACATATAGTCCACTACCGCGAGGACGGAAGCGATACAGATGCCGGCCTCCATGATGTGTCCGGCCTGATGCCCGGCCAAATAGTGAAACAGCATGAACCAAAGCATGAAGGTTCCAGCGGCCAGCAGAAGAGCGCTCCATACATACTGGAGCGGAGAGCGGTATTCCGTCAGAACAACAAATTCGGCAGGAGACGCATGGATCACCGAGGAGGGAATCAGCAGCCCGGTAAGCACAGCCAGAAACAGACAGCCGAGAGCAAAGAGGGAGGATGCCTTCTCCTTCGGCTCTGCAAGGCGGGACAGGGGCCGGCCGCCCTTTCTTCTTCGAATCAAATATCGGAGCATGGGAAGCTGGAACAGAACGCCGAGCAGGAGGACCGCCAGCCCGCCGAAGCTAAGCCGCCGGTTTACCAGAAGGAAGTAGGCAAGAAACGCCAGACCCAGGCCGGACATGAGCGTGCCGGCCACGGCCTCCCGGTTCTTCGAGGTATTGACAATATTCTTAAAGAGAGAGAAAACATTGTTCAGCGTCCAGTAAAAGACCAGGCCGGAGGGAGAATTGTACAGCAGCATCAGGAAGATGAGGGCCATCCCGTAAAGCTGAAGCTTATCCTTCCGGGAAAGATCCTTGGCATAAATGCGGCTGGAAACGATGTTGACGGCGGTCATCAGGATGGGAAGCAGATTGAGAGAAATAGTCCCCAGCTTCAGAAGACCGTCCGGTGCTGCCAGATTCGCAAGAGGGCCGAAGGGGGTGTTGTGGAAATCGGCGAGGTTGGATAGAAAATGGTAGGCCGCCACAAAGAAAGGGATTTCCAGAAGGAGCGGGAGAGAGCTGCGCAGAGCATAGATCGGCTTATAGGCATGCACGCGGTAATAGGCCTGAAGCATCATATAGCGCTCGTCACCCTTGAACACCTTGTTGATGTGCTCAACACCCGGGGCCATTTGCTGGTCCCGCTCATGCTCTGCTCTCTGGATGGCGTCTGCGCGGTTATACAGGGGGAGCAGCAGGAAATTGAGACAGAGACTCAGCGGAATGACGGCGGCGCCGGCATTCCCGTCGACAATGTGAAAGGCGACTCCGTATATGACCTCAAAAAACAGCTCCAGCGGGCCGAACAGGAGTTGATAGATTGCTTGCAGAATGGACATTGTTTTCTCTCTCCGGTATTCTGACGGTGGTACCCTTTAATGAAATGCAGTGCCTGTATCTCTCACGGGGCGATCAAATCCGTCAGGAAGAATATGATTGAGCGAAATCAGATGAAGCGCTTTCGGTGCGGGTTAATTCCGTATACTTGGCCAACAGATAATCCGCCACCCGGGAGGCCCCTTCACCGGGGTACATCCAGGTTTCGTTTCTAGCTTCATGACGGCTTGCGGTATACGAAGGATAGTCAATTGCCGAGTCGATCAGGGTCTTCAGATCCCCGAGTCTGTCTGCGGTCAGTCTTGGCCCGATCCGGGGCAGGGCCGTGACGGCCCAGAGCGGTTCCCCGAGCCACCAGGCATCCAGCGGATCGACATTCATTTCGGTATCCGCACAGATCACCGGCTTGTCGAAGACAAAGGCGAAATCGAAAATGACCCCGGAATAGTCCGAAATCATGAGGTCCGAGCGCCGGAGAACCTCAAAGTTATCCGGATCCCGGTTCCATTCCAGCTGATCCGAGTCCGGAAAGGCGGACATCAGCGTGTCCATCAGTTCCTTATCTGCAGTAAAAGACTGAGGATGCGGCCGGAGAATGACATGATAGCCGGTCTGAAGCAGGGCATCAATGAACGCAGCGCCGTATTTGCTGAAGATGGAACTTGCACCCCAGGTTGGGGCGACGAGCACCGTGCGCGGATGGGGCGGGAGCTCCGGACAGGCCGCCAGGCGCCGGACCATTTCGTCCATATAAGGGACCCCGACCAGTACGGCTTCTTTTTCCGCTTCCCCGCGAAGCTGTTCCAGCTTCCGCATGGCGGTTTCCTGATACTTCCCGGAAAGGAGCACGGCATCATAGAAATCAAGACCGAAAGAACGGTAGCCCGTCGTTGCGTCATTGGCGCCGTGGGGAAGATGGACATAGTATCTGACGTCTCGGGAACGCTTCCACTGATATACGTCGAGGCCGGGCGTGGTGGACAGCAGAACGGTCGCTTTCAGGAAATTGAGTTTGGCAAAGGCCTTGTTTCCTTCCCCGATAAACTCTGTATGCAGATGGGGATAAGAGCTTTTCAGGGCCGGATCGTCCGGAGAAGCAGTCATGTAACGTACATCAAACGAACGCGAATCCAGTTCCCTGACAACCGGCTCAAAGGTTTGCCAATACCGCCTGTCATCAGAAAAAATGACAAGCGGTATGGTGTCGTCATCGGTGTCCGTCTGCCTTCCGCCGGTAAACAGAAACTTCAGTTTTACGAATACCCCTTTGAGAACAAAACGTGCCACGCCGATGGCACCGATCAGAATCGCAAAGAGCATGCTCCCTGTGCCGGGATCGATATACAGCCTCATGTACTGCGGATTCTCCTCTCAGCCAATTTGCAGGAAGACGCGCGCAAGCGCTGTGTTATGAGGTAATGCGTCAGGCAGCGCCTTTTTGAAAAAAGGCGCTGCCGTTTCAGGACAAATGGGATCAGTACGCGATGCCCCAGTAGATCATCTGTTTGGCGGGCTTGCCGCAGCAGGCGCAGGTCTCACCCAGCTTCTCCTGCTTAAAGGGGATGCAGCGGGAGGACATGCCGGCTTCTTCCTTCATCTTCAGCTCGCAGGCTTCCTCGCCGCACCACATGGTCTTGATAAAGCCGCCGTGCTCCGCCTGCAGCTGCTTGGCCTCTTCTATATTGGAAGCGGCATAGATGTGCTTCTCGAGGTTTTCGAGTGCGGTATCGTACAGACCCTGCTGCACCGCATCCAGCAGCGCGGGAATCTGTTCGGCCAGGTCGTCGAGGGAGACGGCAGTCTTCTCACCGTTGTCGCGGCGGACCGCAACACAGGAGTTGTTCTCAATATCCCGGGGACCGAGCTCCAGACGGAGGGGAACGCCCTTCATCTCATACTGGGCGCACTTCCAGCCGAGGCTGTTGTCAGAGAAGTCGGCTTTGGCGCGGATGGCGAGGGCAGAGACCTTTTCCAGAAGCTCCTGTGCCTTCTCGGTGACACCGGGCTTGTGCGCGGCAACCGGGACGATGACGACCTGGATCGGAGCGATTTTGGGCGGGAGAACCAGCCCGTTGTTGTCGCCGTGGGCCATAATGACCGCGCCGATCATACGGGTGGTGGAGCCCCAGGAGGTCTGGAAGGGGTACTGGAGCTTGTTGTCGCGGCCGGTAAAGGTCACGTCGTAGGCACGGGAGAACTTGTCGCCGAAGTAGTGGGAGGTCGCGCCCTGCAGCGCCTTGTGGTCCTTCATGAGGCACTCGACGGTGTAGGTTGCCTCCGCCCCGGCGAATTTTTCCTTATCGGTCTTGCGGCCGCGCACCACGGGGATCGCGAGAACCTTCTCAAAGAAATCGGCATAGCAGTTGAGCTGCTGCTCGGTCTCGTGCTGTGCTTCCTCGGCGGTTTCGTGAATGGTATGGCCCTCCTGCCACCAGAACTCGCGGGAACGCAGGAAGGGACGGGTGGTTTTTTCCCAGCGGATCACGGAGCACCACTGGTTATAGAGCATGGGAAGCTCGCGGTAGGAGTGCAGGACGCGGGACCAGTGGTCGCAGAACATGGTCTCGGAAGTGGGACGGAAGGCCAGACGCTCTTCCAGCTGCTCGCTGCCGCCCATGGTGACCCAGGCGACTTCCGGGGCGAAGCCGTTGACCAGCTCCCCCTCCTTCTTCAGGAGGCTCTCGGGAATCAGGACGGGCATCGCGACATTGACATGGCCGGTTTTCTTGAACTCGGCGTCCATGATGCTCTGCATATTCTCCCAGATGGCATAGCCATAGGGGCGCAGGATGGTAAAGCCCTTGACCGAGGCGTACTCAACAAGCTCGGCCTTGCGGCAGATGTCGGTATACCACTGGGCAAAATCGGTCTCCATATCGGTGATCTGTTCCACTTTTTTTTCTTTCGCCATGGTGTTCTCCGTTCTTATTCTTCAGATTGTGATCCGAATCAGAATATATACAATAAATATAAAAGGAATTGCGAATCCATGCTATTGTAAGCTCCCGCTTTGCGCTTGTCAAGAAAAAACAGGTCGAAAAAAGCTGGAAAAGCCCGTAAAGCAAGAAATTTCTTGACCTTACGCATGGCAGAGGATATAATGACTCTGCATATTCGGAGGAATCTGGCCTGTGCCGGGTTCATCGGGGGTGAATGCTATCAACAGACAAAAATTCCTCGCAGAGCTTGCCAAGCTCCTGACCTTCATGTATGAAGAGGACCGGCGCTATGCCCTGGAAATGTATGAGAGAATGTTCGACATCGCGGAAGGCAACGAGCAGTGGCTGCTTCAGAACCTGATGTCGCCGACCAGACAGGCGGTGATCATCGCGCGTTCCTACGATGCCAAGGAGCGGAAGCTCTCCGTGGCGGCAGAGTGGAGAGAGGACGAGGAAGAGGATCCGGGCAGCGAGACACCCCCGTTTGTCCTTGCGATTAACAAGATCTTCGACGATCTGTTCCCGGACGAGGAAGAACTGGAGGAAGCGGTCGACACGCTGGACGCTTCTTTTGATCCGGACACAGCCGGGAAAGAGGAACCAAAGCGCCCTAAAATGCCCAAAGCGGCCGTCTTGCTGGGCCGGACACAGGAATTCGAGTCCGTCACCGATTCTGTGATTGAGGGGATGGACCTGATCGACAGCACGGAAGAAGCGGACCGTGAGGAGGAATGGACCGACCGGACGGTCCTCGAAGTGGACGAGAGCGAGAGAGAGCCGGATCCCAGAGTGCAGATCGTTGACCGCACGGAGGTTTATGACTCCGCGGAAGACGAAGCCGCCTCTGGGGGCGAAACAAAGGCAGAGGATGCTGCCCCGGGTTCGGAAAAAGCGATGCCGGCTGAAACGGAAGATGCCGAACAGGAAAGCGAAGCGAAGGCAGAGCCCGGAACGGATGTCGAAACGCAGCCGACGGAGACAGAACCGGCCGAAGCCGGGGAACAGCCCGGAAAACGCCGTTCCATCGAAGAGCTTCTGGGTTTGCGAAAAGATAAGAAACGCAGCGAGAATCCTGAGCAGAGCAAAGCGGAACCGGTGAAGGCGGCCGAAGAGGCCGCAGAAGCGAAGCCAGTCCCGGCCGAGCCGGCAAAGAAAGGCGAAACACCCGAGCTTGCAGACCCGTCCGTGGAAACACCCGAAGCGCCCGAGCCGCCGATTGTCCTGCCGGAGGATGAACCGGTGATCCGGAAACCGGAGAGCGGGAAGAAGGAAGAAGAGGAAGCGATTCCTGCCAAGAGAGTGCCGAACGTGCCGGCGATGATCCTGTTTTTCATCGTTGCGATTCCGTCGGTCCCGGTCATGCTGGCACTGCTGGCGCTGATCACCGCGCTGTTTGTGAGCCTGAGCTTTGGAATGATCGCGCTGGGAAGCATCCTGGTGATCTCCGCCTTCAGCGGCTTTGCGGTGCTGGCGGACATCCTGCTCCTGCTGGGGGCGGCGATTATCGCGCTGGCGCTGGGGCTGCTGTTCCTGTGGCTGGCGATCTGGCTGGTCGCCGGAGGAATGGCGGGCCTGATCCGTTCGGTCAGGGACCTGTATCAGGAGTGGTGCTTTAAGGAGGTGCCGGCGGCATGAAAAAAGGATGGCGGATTATTCTCGGCATTGTCCTGGCGGCCGTGCTGTTCGGCGGGCTGTGCTGCGGCGTCGGAATTCTGACCGGTGCGGACACCGACCGGATCATCCTGAATCTGGATGAACACTACCAGCTGATGACCTATATCAATACCTACACCGCGTATGTGACGAATCTGTTCCAGAAGCTGACCCATCTATTCTGACAGGGATCTGACACACGCGGGTCAGAACAGGTATGTTTCTTAACGAAATGCATTGTCGCATTGTCCGCATATCTCCCCGCCTCCGGCGGGGAGATATGAAATATTCATCACGCGGAAAACCCTGTTAAGCAACAGTATAAAAAAACAAAACCGCCTCCCGTCGTGCTAGACAACGGAAGGCAGTTTTTTATCGGATTTACGGCAGTAAGGGAGCGGATGCGGTCCGGCCGAAGGCAGGGGAACTTATTCTTCCGGCAAAGGCCGGATCTCAACACGCCTGCCCCGGACGAAAAGCCGGCCGGCACAGAAAAGCGCCACGGCTTCGCTTAAGAGGGGCCACTCGCATTCTTCCATGAGCCGGGCAGAAAGCGTCTCAACGGTATCGTCGGGCGTGATCTCCAGGGAACGCTGAAGAATGACTGCGCCGACCCGGCCGTCCCCGTCGGAGAAGTAGGCGGTGGCGCCGGTGACCCGAAGCCCGGACTCCAGGGCCATGGCAACCGGGTCGCCCTCCAGCTCGTTGAAAGCCGGATACAGGGCGGGGTACGTCCCGATGATGCGGTTCTTGAACTGGTAAGGGACAACGCCGAGCGGGATGTCGTAACCGGCCAGGATGACCAGCTCGATGTCCATGTCCTTGAGCTTGTTGGCGACCGCCATGCTGTGGCTGGTCATGTTCGGAAACAGGTCGGGATCGACAACGAACGCGGGAATGCCGGCATTGAGCGCGCGATTCATGGCATAACAGCCGCGCTGGGGGCAGATGACCGCAACCAGCTCGAAGTTCGGTATTTCGTTGAAATAGACTGCGTCCAGAATCGCCTGGAGCCTGGCCCCGTCTCCGGAAGCCAGAACGGCCGTTCTGACCATCGCGCGACAACGCCTCCCGGGAAAAGATACTTGTATGCGCTCCGCGGAATCGCTATAATACGAAATCGCAGATCAAGCCTTATTATTATACGCGAACTTCACCCCGCGGTCAAGCGTTGGAGGAGAGCAGATGACAGAAATTTATTTGATTCGGCATACACAGGCACAGGGAAACCGCTATCGTATGATGCAGGGGTCCTGGGACGGAGCAATCACGGCACTGGGAAGACGGCAGATCGAAGCGCTGGCAGAGCGGTTTTCGAAGATCCCGGTGGATGCGGTCTATTCCAGCGACCTTCGCCGCGCGGTGCTGACGGCGGAGGCCGCCGCACGCCGCGGACAGCTTCCGATCCGGACCAGGACCGCGCTGCGTGAGCTGGACGTCGGCCCGTGGGAGAAATGCTTTTTCGGAAACGTCCGCCATGCCCAGCCGGAACTCGCCCGGGCGTTTCTGGAGGACGCGGAACACTGGAGGCTGGAGGGGGCGGAGAGCTTCGACCAGGTACGTCGAAGAGCACTGGCGGAGCTCCGGAGAATTGCGCAGGAGAACGAAGGAAAGACAGTCGCCGTAGCCAGCCACGGCATTACCATCCGCTGTATCATGTCCGGAATCACGGGGATTTCCCTCTCTGAGACGGAACGCCTGCCGATCTTTCGAAATACTGCGGTGACAAGGCTCCTGTGGGACGGAAGCGCGTTTCATGTGGACTACATGAACGACGTATCCCATCTGCCTCAGGATGCACAGAGCAGCTGGAACACCGCGGGCGATCTCCGGGACGAACGCTTTGACCCGGAACGCGACCGGGAATACTATGAAGCCTGCTACGCGGATGCCTGGCGGGCTGCCCACGGGTCGCTGTACGGATTCAGCCCGGACCCGTATTACAAGGCGGCGGTGCGGCATGACCGCGTTCAGCCGGGTTCGGTTCTGCGCATGTATCACGGCGAAGAGCCGGTCGGCCTGGTGGACCTGGATCCCCAGCGGGGCGCGGAACATGGGGTCGGCTGGATCAGCCTGCTGTATCTGAAAGAGGGCTGCCGGTATCAGGGGTACGGGATTCAGCTCCTGGCGAGGGCAATCTTCTTCTATGAGGCCCGGAACCGGACATGCCTGCGCCTTCAGGTGGCGGAGGAGAACCGGCCGGCCTGTGCATTCTATGAACGGGAGGGATTTCACCGCATCGCGGAGCAGAAGACCCCGACCGGCCGCCTGCTGATCATGGAGCGCAGGGGGATGGCCTGACAAACAAGTCCGGGAAGGCGAGGAAAGAACGAAAAGAAACCGTTGAAGCGTGTCTGATTCTATGATAAAATAATATGAATCTTAATGAAAAACGGCGTGCTGTTTAAGCCCGCACGGGAGGAGGTAGGAACGCCGTTGCAAACAGGAAAGAGCTTTCTGTGTGCGGTGCTGGCCCTGCTGGTCCTGACGGCGGCGCTGCTTCCGAAGCAAACGGCGTATGCCTATACTGCGCCGGAGTTCCGGGATGCGCAGTTCCATGAGGCGGCGGCAATGATCGGCGACCGGGTCAAGCTGGATGTCTCCTGCCTGGCGGAGGGCTATGTGGCGGTATCCGCTGTCTCGGACATGCGCCTGAAGTTCCAGGTGGTCAAGGATGAGACCACATACAACTATAACCTGTCGTCAGACGGGACCCCGGGGATCTTCCCGCTGCAGGGGGGGAACGGGAGCTACCGCTTCCGCGTGATGGAAAACGTCGTGGACAAAAAATACTCCGAGCTGTATTCCTTTACCTGCGATGTCGTGATGCAGGATGAATTCCAGCCTTTCCTGCGGCCGAGCACCTATATCAATTATAACCGGGACTCCGCCTGCGTCCGGAAAGCGGCGGAGCTTGCCGCGGCAGCGTCGGATGAGCTGGGCCTGGTCGGCGCGGTCTACAATTATGTATGCGGCCAGGTCACCTATGACCGGGAAAAGGCCGCAAGCGTCAAAAGCGGCTATCTTCCGGTGCCGGATGAGACCATGACCAGCGGAAAGGGAATCTGTTTTGACTATGCCGCGCTGGCGGGCGCGATGCTGCGAAGCCAGGGCATCCCCACCAAGATGATCTTCGGCTATGTGGCGCCGGAGGGACTGTATCACGCGTGGAACATGTTCTACACGCCGCAGTCCGGCTGGGTGACGGTGAGCTTTGAGGTTCGGGGAGAAAACTGGACCCGCATGGACCTGACCTTTTCCGCGAACGGTGCGGACTCCACCTTTATCGGCGACGGCAGCAATTATTCAGACGTTTATTATTACTGATTTCATGAGGCAGGCGGTGAAGCAATGAGCGGAAAGAAACTGGATGATCTGGGGGTCAGCGCGTTCTGTGAGAGCATGGCGATGATGATACAGGCCGGGATCCAGACGGATGAGGCCATCACACTGCTCCAGAGCGACCGGACGCACGGAAGCGGCGTTCTGGAGGAAGCCCTCGGCGTCATGAAGCAGCAGGTGGATCAGGGCTTCGGCCTGGCTGCGGCGATGAAGGAAAGCGGAGTTTTTCCGGACTATGCGCTGCGGATGGTTCAGGCAGGGGAGAGCTCCGGCCGCCTGGAGGACATTCTCTTCCGGCTGGCCCGATATTATGCCGACCAGAAAACCATCTCGGAGAAGCTGCGCAATGCCGTGACCTATCCCGCGGCAATGCTGGTGCTGATCATCGCGGTGCTGTCCGTGATGCTGATGATGGTTCTGCCTGCGTTTACCGACGTCTACGACAACCTGACCGGGAGCCTTGCGGCCTCAAGCTACAGCTATGTGCGCCTGGCGTATGTGTTCTGCTGGTTCGCGCTGGTTCTGATGCTGGTTCTGGCGGCCGGACTGGTCGCAGGGCTTCTGCTCTGGAGGAGCGGAAAGCGGAAGAAGGTCGAGGCAATCCTGAGAAAGAATGAGCTCTGCGCTTCAATTCTGGAGAATATGGGCATGTTCCGCTTTACCTCGGCTCTGGGCACCTTTCTTGCCAGCGGCGAGATGCAGGACGAAGCGGTGCTCAACAGCCTTCCGATGACCGACTGTGAGCCGGTGGAAGAGAAGCTGAAGCGCTGCGTCATCCGCATGGAGCAGGGGCACAGCATTGCCCAGGCGGCCTACGACGAGGATCTCTTTGAACCGGTTTACGGACGCATGCTTCTGGCCGGAGAACGGAGCGGCAACATGGAGCACGTGCTCGCGAGGCTCACCGGGCTGCTGGAAGAAAACTGCGGCAGTCTGGTGGACCGCCTGGTGGGGATCGTCGACCCGCTTCTGTCGGGGGTGCTGATGTTTACGGTGGGGCTGTCTCTGCTGAGCGTGATGCTGCCGCTGATCGGTATGATGAACGCCATCGCCTGAGGGAGAAAGAGCCATGTATTCCGACAGACGGGCAAAACGGAAAAGCTGGATCCTTTGGGTCCTGCTGCTTCTGCTGCTGCTTGGGGCGCTGGCGCTGATTTTCTCCGACGGGGGCAAAGGCCTCGACGAAGGAAGTGCCGCCGCCATCCGGGAAGCGGTCCAGCGCAGTGCCCTCCAGTGCTATGCGGTGGAGGGGGCTTATCCATCGGACCTTCAGTATCTTGAAGAGAACTACGGCCTTCAGGTGAACAGGGAAGACTTCTATGTGACCTATGAGGCCTTTGCGTCCAATCTTCCGCCCACGGTGCGCGTCACCATGCGCTGAGCGGAAGGCGGGAGCGGACAGAAGATTTAAAAGAGAGGAGGACAGACCGTGAGGAAAGAGCGCCATTTTTCCCTTGGTTTCTATACCGTCGGGGTTGCCGCGCTGTTTCTGGCGGGGTTCTTTCTGCTGGTGGTGTTCGGCGCCCAGAGTTACCGCAACACCGTGAAAGGGCAGAACGACAACATGCAGAGCCGCGCGCTGCTGTCCTATCTCTCGACAACGGTCAAGGCCTATGACGCCGCGGACGCCGTTTCCCTGACGGAAGAACCGGAGGTCGGACAGGTGCTTGCCCTGGCGGACGGCAGCAGCGGCTATGCCCTGAGGATTTACCGGAAAGACGGCATGCTGCTGGAGGACTATGCCTCGGCGGATGCCGCGCTGAATCCGGAGGAGGCACAGAGGCTCGGCATGACGGAGCGGTTTGAAGCGGAAAAGCTCCCCGGAAATCTTCTGAAGCTGAGGACCGATGCGGGAAGCGTTCTGCTGCACCTGCGCAGCGGGAGGAAAGGATGATGAAAAAACACAGCCACATCACGGGCTTCTACCTGGAGACGCTGATGCTGATCGTGGTATTCGTGCTGATCATCCTGGTCCTGACACAGGTGTTCGGCCTGGCCCAGATGCAGAGCACGAGAGCGAAACAGCTGAACGGCGCGGTGATCCTCGCGCAGAATGCGCTGGA
This sequence comes from Oscillospiraceae bacterium, assembly GCA_017627975.1. Next base: position 5,029 of record JAGAFT010000066.1, on the reverse strand, counting down.
AGCCGTCTCTGCAAGCGAAACCCCGGAGGATCTGCTGACGCTGCTGAATGACAATGACAATGCGGTTCTTATGGCGGATACAGCCGGTGTGACAGCCTGTTATGACAGCGACCTGAATCCGGATGCCGAAGGAAGCTACCGGGTGGACGTGACCTGGCTTCCGGAAGAAACGGAAAACGGGATCCTGGTCCACAGTGTGGCGGAGGTCCGCTGCGATGACGCGGAAGCGCCGGTTTACCGCCTGGAGACGGAACGCTTTCGGACGGGGGTGAGCGCTTGAAACAGGTACCGATCAAGCTTGGACCGCTGGCGCTGCTTCTGACGGTGATCAGCATCTGCGTCACGACGCTGGCCATTCTGACCTTTACCACGGCGCGGGCGGATCTGCGCCTGGCGGAGAAATATGCACAGACGGTACAGACCCGTTACGCGCTGGAGCGGCAGGGACAGGAATTCCTTCGCGACCTGAGCGAAACGGACCCCGGAGACTACGGTCTTATGGACTGGGAGCGCGATGCCGCGGGGGTTTACTGGACGGAAGTTGAACAGGACGGCGCCAGCCTGCGGATCGGCTTTCGGTCGGACCGGGAGGCAGGCTTCGCCGTGGTCTCCTGGCGGCAGGAAAAAGGCTGGGTCGAAGACGACAGCATCGGAGATCTTTGGGACGGAGGAATGATGCCATGACCATATTGGAAATCCTGCAGAAGGCAATCGAGCTGGATGCGGCGGATATCTTTCTGGTGGCGGGGCTGCCGGTCACCTTTAAGTGCGGCGGACGCCAGGAGCGGTCCCGGGAGGACTTTCTTCGCCCGGACGATATCGGCACGCTGGTGGATGCCATCTATGAAATCGCCCACCGGCAGCGCATCAATCTGGACAACGGCGTAGACGACGACTTTTCCTTCGCGGTATCGCACCTGGGACGTTTCCGGGTAAACGTGTTCCGCCAGCGCGGGTCTCTTGCCGCGGTGGTCCGTGTGATTCATTTCGGCCTGCCTGATCCGGTGAAGCTGGGGATTCCGGAGAGCGTGCTCTCCCTCGCGGACAACAAAAAGGGCCTGGTGCTGATTACCGGCTCGGCCGGAACCGGAAAATCCACCACGCTGGCCTGCATGATCGACCGCATCAACCGCAGCCGGGACTGCCATATCATCACCATGGAGGACCCGATCGAATACATTCACCGGCACGATAAGGCCATCGTCACCCAGCGAGAGATTTCCATCGACACGCCGGGGTATCTGGAATCGCTGCGCTCGGCGCTGCGCGAGAGCCCGGACGTGATCCTTCTTGGAGAGATGCGGGATTATGACACCATCTCGGCCGCCATGACCGCGGCGGAAACCGGCGTCCTGCTGCTGAGCACCCTGCATACCAGCAGCGCGGCAAACACCATCAACCGGATCCTGGATGTGTTCCCCGCCAATCAGCAGAAGCAGGTCAAGATCCAGCTGGCGCAGATCCTGAAAGGCGTCGTCTGCCAGCAGCTCGTTCCGTCTGTAGACGGCGGACAGACCGCCGTATTTGAAATCATGAAATCCACCACGGCGATCCAGAATATGATCCGGGAAGACAAGCTCCACCAGCTGGAGTCGGCCATGCAGGCCGGCGCGGCGGATGGTATGTGCACCATGGACGGAAGCCTCCTCAAGCTTTATCGGGAGAAAAAGATCACGAAAGACACCGCGCTGCTCTCCTGCGTCAATTACGAAAACATGGTAAAACGGCTGAGCCTCTGAGTCCGACAGCAGACGGACAGGCTCATGATTGCAAAGAGGAAAAGAAAATGAGGATGACAGAGGCCAAACAGGATGTCCTGTATGTGAGAATGCTCGGCGGCTTCTCCGTACGCTGGAACGGGAAGCTGATCGCCGGCGGCTCCAAGGCGAGCGAGTCGCAGCTGACGTCCCTTCTGCAGATTCTGATCCATAACCGCGCCCACGGCGTATCCAGGGACCGCCTGGAGGAGCTGCTGTTTGAAGAGCGGGACATGGCGAATGTGCACCATGCCCTGCAGAGCGTCATCTATAATACGAAAAAGAAGCTGCAGAAGGCAGGGCTGCCGCCGGTCAACTACATCGAGCAGCGCAAAGGTGTGTTTTTCTGGACGGAAGCGATTCCGCTGGTCGAGGATGCGACGGAATTTGAACGGCTCTGCCATGAGGCCGAAGCCGAGGAGAATCCGGAGGTCAAAATCGCGCTGTATCAGGAAGCGGCACACTGGTATACCGGCGAGTTTCTGCCGAACCAGACGGCGGTGATCTGGGTTGCGCAGGAGGCGAGGCGGCTGAAGGCGCTGTTCTGCGCCTGTGTGGAACATGGCGCTGCCATGCTGCGGCAGAACCAGGACTACTTCCAGCTGGAAGAACTCGGTGCGCTGGCCTCGAAAATCGATCCGCTGGCAGACTGGGAAACGCTGATCATGGAGGCGCTGGTGTCGCTTGGCCGCTATGACGAAGCGCGTCAGCTCTATGACGACACCGTGCAGCTCTACTTCAACGAACAGGGGCTGCGTCCCTCCAGAAAGATGCTCAAGCAGCTTGAGCGGCTGGGTGCCGAGATGCAGCACCAGCACGAGACACTGGACGTGATTCAGACGGAGCTGTCCGGAAAGGAAGATGACTTCCCGGGAGGATATCTTGTCAGTTACCCGATCTTTGTGGGAATCTACCGCATGGTGGAGCGGATGCTGGAACGCGGCGGACAGTCGGTTTACCTGATGCTGTGCACGGTGATTGACGGCAAGGGCAACCCGCTGCGCGAGGGACCGATGCTGGAAGAGCTTACCAAACGGATGGGGGACTCGGTCCGACGGTCCATCCGGCGGGGCGACGCGATGTGCCAGTACGGAAAGGGACAGTATCTGGCGCTTCTGGTCAATACCACCCGCGAAAACTGCGGCGTGGTACAGAAACGAATCAACGAGCGCTTCCTGGTCGGACGGCAGAGGACCAAGATCCAATACTACGTCAACTCCGTCTTCTGGGTGCCGCCGCTGGAACTGACGGACCCAAGCATGCGGGAGCAGCAGTGAGGGCTACGGCGGTATGAAGAAGACGCAATGGTACATCGGCGCACCGAACGGGGTGGTCCTCTGTGTCAACCGGAATGACGCAGGAGAGCTGGGCGGTGTGTTCTACCACAGTTACAGCGAGACACCGGTCACTTTTCAGGGAATCGGGCAGATGACGCTGCGGATGGAAAAGCTATATGACTGGCTGCGCTTTCCGTACCCGGGAACCAACAGCCGGACCTTCGGCGAGCAGCCGAAGCCGGACGGCAGAATCCATGAAAGGAAAAGAATCATGAGTGACGAGACGCTTCTGGCACAACACGGAGACATCGGGACCTTCATTGTAAGAGTCCAGCACCGGCAGAACAGCAGCTGGCAGGGGAGAATCACATGGATGGAAGAGGACAGGACCATTCAGTTCCGCTCGGTCTGGGAAATGATCAAACTGATCGAAAGCGCAGTGGACAGTGTCAGTCAGGGGGACGAAAAGGAGACCACCTGGTTCCCGGAAGAGGACGAAGCGGGGCAGAAGGCCTGATTTCAAAGATCCGGAAATAAGGTGCAGGAGGAAAAAACATGCTGACAATCGAAAAGCTCAGAGCATACGGCGCAAATGTGGACGAGGGCCTGGGGCGCTGCATGAACAACGAGGCGTTCTATCTGCGCCTGGTGAATATGGCGGTGGGGGACGCCGGCTTTGAACGGCTGCACACCGCCCTTAAGCAGGGGGACCGGAAGGAAGGCTTTGAGGCGGCGCATGCCCTGAAAGGCATGCTGGGAAACCTCTCCCTGACGCCGCTTTCCAAACCGGCCTCGGATCTGACAGAGCTTCTGCGCGCAGAGACGGCGACCGGGACAGAGGCGGACTGCCATGTACTGATGGGAGAGATCCTGAGGCAGAGAGAAAAACTGCTGCAGCTGAGCGATGAAGCGTAATTACCAGCAGGAGCTGGACGGGATCATTGCCCGGCAGGCGGGGAAGCGTCCCCGCCTGCTGCTGCACAGCTGCTGCGGCCCCTGCAGCGCACCGGTTCTCGAGTATCTGACACAGTATTTTGACGTGACGCTGTTCTGGTATAATCCGAATATCTGGCCTCAGGAGGAATTTGACCTCCGGCTGGAGGAGCAGCGGAAGCTGATTCGGGCCATGGGGCTGGAGGAGCGGGTGCGGCTTATCTGCATGCCGAGAAACAGCGAGCGGTGGTACCGGGCGACAGAGGGACTGGAGCATGAGCCGGAAGGCGGGAAGCGGTGCACGGAATGCTTTCGCCTCCGCCTGCGGGAAGCGGCCGCCTACGGGGCGGAAGAGGGGTTTGACTGCTTCTGCAGTACGCTGACGCTTTCGCGCCACAAGGATCCGCTGCGCATCAACGCCCTGGGTGAACAGTTTGCAGAGGAGTTCGGCATCCCGTGGCTTCCGTCCGAGTTTAAAAAACGCGGAAGGGAACTGCGGTCCAAACAGCTCTGTGAGCAGTACGGCATCTACCGCCAGGATTACTGCGGATGCGAATACTCGGTAAGAAAAGATCTTCCTATGGAGAGTATGAAAGAAAAGAAAGAGTCTGAGGTGCAATCATGAAAGTGAGAAAAGCGATTATCCCTGCGGCGGGGCTGGGGACCCGGCTGCTTCCCAACACCAAGAGCATCCCGAAGGAAATGCTGCCCCTGGTGGATAAACCGGTTCTGCAGTACATCGTGGAAGAAGCGGTGGCCGCCGGTGTGGAACAGATCCTGATCATCACCAACCGGGGCAAATCCCCGATTGAGGACTACTTTGACTATGCGCCGGACCTGGAGGAGCGGCTCCTGAAGGACGGAAAGGAAAAGGAAGCCCAGACGATCCGCGCGGTTGCGGATATGGCGGATGTCCTCTTTCTCCGCCAGAAGGAGACCAAAGGCCTCGGACACGCCGTCTGGCGCGCGAAGAGCTTTGTGGGCGACGAGCCTTTTGCCGTGCTGCTGGGCGACGATATCATGCTGGGGGAAAAGCCGGTCCTGAAACAGCTGGTGGAAGCC
>JAGAFT010000065.1 GCA_017627975.1 Oscillospiraceae bacterium | reverse complement strand
TTTAGTCGGATTCCTGAGCATCTCCAAAGAGCACTTTGCCCTGAAGTGGCTCTGTAGTTTATACCCGTAATCTATTTTTGTTGAAACTCATGCAGTACTGTGGGCTTTGTAACCACATTTGCATGTGGGAAGTATTAGTAAATGAAAAGTAGCAGTCCGGAATTATCCTTTCCTCTTGTCCGGACTTGTGGTATCATCGTAACAGAAACAGGTGGCGCGAATGACAAGGGAAAATGAGCAACTAAAACTGAATGAGACAATTCAGCACTACCGCAGCCTGAACAGCTTCCTGCGGGAGCAGTTCGGGGAGAAGGTGTACAAGCTGGCGCTGGACGGCGGCTTTACCTGCCCGACGAGAGACGGAAGCAAAGGAACCGGCGGATGCACCTTCTGTGCGGGCGGGAGCGGCGACTTTGCTATCCCGGTGGGAGACAATGTCTCCGAAGCCATCGAGATGGCGAAAGCGGTGGTGGCGGAGAAGGGTGCGAAGAAGTTCATTGCCTATTATCAGAGCTACACAGGAACCTATGCGCCGATCGAACGGCTTCGGAACCTCTACACCGAAACTCTCCGGCACTCGGACATTGCGGCTTTATCCATCGGCACGAGGCCGGACTGCCTCGATGACGAGGTGATCACGCTGCTCAAAGAACTGAACAGTAAAAAACCGGTCTGGATCGAACTTGGCCTGCAGACCATTCATGACGAGACCGCTTTGGCCATCCGGCGGGGCTATCCGCTGAAGGTGTACGATGATGCGGTTCGGCGGCTGCAGGCTGCGGGCATCACTGTAATTGTCCATATGATCATCGGCCTCCCGGGAGAGACACCGGAGATGATCCGGCAGACGGCGGCCTACATCGGGAGAAGCGGCGTGCAGGGAATCAAGTTCCAGCTGCTCCATGTGCTGGAAGGGACGGATCTCGCGGAAGAGTACCGGGCGGGAGCGTTTGAAGTATTGCCTCTCGACACATACATCCGGATTCTTGAAGAATGCATCGAGAGCATCCCGCCGGAGATGGTGGTTCACCGCCTGACCGGCGACGGAGCAAAACGCAGCCTGATTGCGCCAAGGTGGAGTGCGAACAAAAAGCGGATCCTGAATGAAATCAACCGGGCTTTTGAACGGGACCGGATCCGGCAGGGGAAACGGAATTAAGGATTCTTCAGACTCTTTTCCGGAGGAATCTGCTATACTGAGTTCAGCATCACAATAATACATGATACATCATCTGTCACGGAAAGGACTGAGCAAATCGTGAAAAAAAGACCGAGCAAAACAAGCAAGGCCTTGCTCCCGCTGCTTCTGGCGCTGCTTCTTGTCATAACCGGTTTCGGAAGCGGACTTGTTCCGGGGGCTTCGGCGGAAGGAGAAGGGGAAACGGCCGCGGTGGACAGCACGAGACCGGAAGCTGTTTTCCGGGTCAGCACCGTGGATGAACTTCTGGATGCGATCGGGCCTGACCGCGTGATTCAGCTGGAAGACGGGGAATACAACCTGACACAGGCCCGGACCTACGGAGATGTGAGTGCGGGAGAATACTGGCACTGGGTGGATTCCTGGGACGGATACCAGCTGGTGATCCGGAACGTCGCCGGACTCTGGCTGGAGGGCAGCGATGTACAGAACTGCAGCATTGTGACCGAACCCCGATACGCCAATGTCCTGGCGGCGGACAGTTGTGACGATCTGCACATCTCCAATCTCACGGCGGGACACACACCGGGAGAAGGGTACTGCTCCGGTGGCGTTCTGGACTTCTACAGCTGCAGCCGGGTCCGCGTTGAAAACTGCGACCTGTACGGCTGCGGAACCTATGGAATCACGGCGTCGGAAAGCCTCTCCATTATTGCCGAAAACACGGTCATCCATGACTGCACCTACGGAGCCATTGAAACCTTCAACTGTGAGGACGTCCGTTTTGTGGACGGGACAATCCGGCACTGCGGCTACAGCAAGGAACACGGATCCGACTGGTACGCATTCAACCTGCTGCATGCGCACGGCTGCAACGGCTTTGCGGTGCTCAATACAGAGATTTCGGGAAACAACACACAGACGCTCTTCCAAAGCTCTTATACGCAGGGATTCCTGATCTCCGGCTGCAGCGTCCGCGACAACATCGTCGGACAGTACGACTGGGGCGGCATGTTCTTTGTCTCGGGCCAGCAGGTGACGGTCAGCGGGACGGAATTCGCCGGAAATCAGCTGACAGGACCCTTCTTCCATGCAGACGCGGACACCCCCACGGCAGCGGTTCCGGTGGTCGATGAGAACGGTATGGGCATGGATCAGGCCGCTCTGGAAGGGCTGACAAGGGTACCCTGTGATGCAGACAGTTATACCTTCTCATTCACCGTTGAGTATTTCCCGGAAGAAGATCAGCAGGCAACTGGAGAAGCAACGGTGAGTCATGTCACGACCGCGGATGAATTCCTCGCCGCCATCGGCAGCAACAGCGTGATTTATGTGGATGCGCCGCTCATCGACTTCAGCACAGCGGGCAATTACGGCGGAACGGGCGGCGTGAATTATTACTGGATGGAGGTTTACGACGGTCCATGTCTGGTGATTCAGGGGGTGCGGAACCTGAAGATCATCGGCCTGGGGACAGATCAGACTACCCTCCAGGCGACGCCGCGCTATGCGGATGTGCTGCGCTTCGACTCCTGCTCCGGAATCAGCATCAGCGATCTGACGGCTGGACATCTGCGCGAGGCGCCCGGTTCCTGCGCCGGGGATGTGTTTGAGTTTACCGGGTGCAAAGATGTGGAGATCGCCAATTGCGGCCTCTTCGGCTGCGGCGTAAACGGCATCGGCGCCAGCGACAGCTCGGACTTTATCATCCGCAACACCGAGATCTATGAGTGCAGCGAATACGGCGCGAATCTCTGGAACTGCAGCCACTTCCTCTTCCAGAACTGCAGCATCCATGACTGCTATGCCAACGGACTGATGCTTACGGGGACAGACCACATTCTCTGGAATACCGAGCAGGTGTATGACGGCGTGTTCGAGCCGGCCGATGAAAATGCAAGCGTCACGAAGTACGGGCTCGAAAGGCCGCTGTAAAGCCTGCAGAGCACTGTTACAGAACAAAATTCCAAAGCGGCACCGGGGAGACAGTTGATCCCCTGTGCCGCTTTTCCGGAAATGCCGCTTGAAGAATCATGCGCTTCGCGGTATACTGAGCGCAATCAAAAAACCAAAGCAAAACCGGGGAGGTTCTATTATGAAGTATACAGCGGCAGTTATCACCGTCAGCGACAAGGGGTCCCGCGGCGAACGGGTGGACACCAGCGGACCGGCAGTATGCAGGATGCTGGAGGACGCGGGCTTTGACGTGGTTTATACCAGTATCATCCCGGATGAGATGGACCAGATCAAGGCAGAACTGATTGCCTGCGCGGATGAGAAGAAAATCGGCCTCGTCATGACCACGGGCGGTACCGGCTTCTCCCAGCGGGACATTACGCCCGAGGCGACACTGGCCGTGGTGGAGCGCGAGACCCGCGGCATCCCGGAGGCGATGCGCTGGGCCAGCCTGCAGATCACCCCGCGGGGATGCCTAAGCCGCAGCGCGGCGGGAATCCGCGGCAAGACCCTGATCGTGAATCTCCCGGGCAGCGAAAAGGCCGCAAAAGAGAATCTTGCGGCGGTGCTGGAGGCGATTCTCCACGGGATGGATATGCTCTTTGCCGACGGCTCCACGGATCATGACCACGAGCACCACCATCACCATCATGATCACGATCACGCGGAGCATTCATGAGTGGAACATGCCCCTTCAATCAGGCATGAAAAAAACGCAGAAGGAAACTTCTGCGTTTTTTCATTGCACTTTTCTCAAGTGCATGGTATCATAAAAAGACTTGATTTTCGGGGGAAACGCATGAGCAGAGAGCTTGAAAAATACCAGCTGGTAGAGCAGAGCATCAACAAAAAATTCCACAAGAGCCTGTGGCGGCCGTTCATCAACGCCATGAAGCAGTACGAGCTGGTACAGGCGGGGGACAGGATTGCGGCCTGCGTCTCCGGTGGAAAGGATTCCTTCCTGAACGCCAAACTCCTGCAGATGCTTCAGCGGCACAGCGACGTGCCCTTTGAGCTGATTTTCCTGATGATGGACCCGGGGTACAACGAGGAAAACCGACGGGTGATCGAGGAAAACGCGAAGCTCCTGAACATCCCCCTCACGGTCTTTGAGACGGATATCTTCGACGTGACGGCGTCCGTGGGAAAAAGCAGCTCGGCCTGCTATCTCTGCGCCCGGATGCGCCGGGGCTACCTTTACAGCAAGGCAAAGGAGCTCGGCTGCAACAAGATCGCACTCGGGCACCATCTGAGCGATGTGATCGAGACGACCCTGATGGGCATGTTCTACGGCTCCCAGCTTCAGGCCATGCAGCCGAAGCTGCACAGCAAGAACTTCGAGGGCATGACCCTGATCCGCCCGCTTTACTGCGTCCATGAGGACGATATTCTGGCCTGGTGCCGCTATAACGACCTGCACTTTATCCGCTGTGCCTGCCGCTTCACACAGAACTGTGACAGCGACGAACACAGCAGCAAGCGCAAGGAGACAAAGCTCCTGATTCAAAGGCTGCGGGAGGAAAACCCCAACATCGACCGCAGCATCTTCAACAGCATCCACGCCGTGCATCTGGACACCTTCCCAGGCTACAAGACCGGCGGCGAGATGCACAGCTTCCTGGAGAAGTTCAATCAGGGAGAATACGGAGAAGAGAATGGATAAAAGACTCAAACGCATCCTGCCCCGGGTACAGAAGCCCGCACGCTATACGGGCGGCGAATACAACCAGATCCTGAAGAACAAAGACGAAGTGGACCTTCGCCTGGCATTCTGCTTCCCGGACACCTATGAGATCGGCATGTCGAACCTGGGGCTCAGCATCCTGTATCACACCATGAACAGCCTTCCCTTTGTCTGGTGCGAGCGCGTCTTTGCCCCCTGGGGCGATATGTATGACGAGATGAAACAGGCCGGCATCCCTCTCTACGCCCTGGAGAGCGGGGACCCGGTTTCGGAATTTGATACCGTGGCCTTTTCCGTCGGGTATGAGATGGCATACACCACGGTGCTGGACATGCTGGACATGGCGGGGATTCCGCTGCGTTCGGAAGACCGGCCGGAGCTCCTTCCGCTGATCTGGGCGGGCGGCACCGCCGGCGTGAACGCCGAGCCGATGGCGCCGTTTATGGATCTCTTTGTCATCGGAGAGGGCGAAGAGATGAACAACGAGCTCCTGACCCTGCTGCGGCAGGCCAAGCTGGAGGGTTGGAGCAAGCACGACTTTCTCCGGGCTGCGTCGCAGATCGGCGGGGTGTATGTCCCATCGCTGTATGAGGTCAGCTACCTGGAGGACGGAAATATCGCCTCCATCACCCCGAAAGACGGTGCGCCGGAAAAGGTCACGAAGCGCATCATTTCGAACCTGGACGCTGTGCCCTTCCCGACGAGCCCGATTGTCCCTTCTAAAGAGGTGGTCCACGACCGGGTGAGCCTGGAGCTGTTTCGGGGCTGCGTGCGCGGATGCCGCTTCTGCCAGGCGGGCCATGTCTACCGTCCGATCCGCGCCAAGAAGAAGGAAACTCTGGTCCGGCAGGGCATCGAGGCCCTGAAGAATACCGGCTATCAAGAGCTTACGCTGCTGAGTCTCTCGACCAGCGATTACCGCGAGCTTCCCGCCCTGTGCGACGGGCTTCTGGAATACTGCGAAGAGCGGAGCATCGGTCTGTCCCTGCCGTCCCTGCGGGCGGACAATTTCTCCATGGAGATTATGCAGCGCCTGCAGAAGGTGCGCAAGAGCGGCCTGACCTTTGCCGTGGAGGGCGGAAGTCAGCGCCTGCGCGACTGCATCAACAAGAATGTCACCGAGGAGGACCTGCTGCACACCTGCGCCATCGCCTTCGCGGGCGGCTGGAACAGCGTCAAGCTCTATTACATGCTCGGCCTCCCCACCGAGACGGACGAGGATATCCTCGGCATCGCCGAAATGGCGAACCAGGTGCTGCACTGCTGGCGCCTGAACGCGAAGAACAAGAACCGGGGCGTGAAGATCACCATCTCAACTTCCTGCTTTATCCCGAAGCCGCACAGCCCCTTCCAGTGGGAAGCGCAGATCAGCCTCGAGGAATACATGCGCCGGGTGAACCTGCTGCGCGGAGCCATCACGGCAAAGAACGTGGTCTACAACTGGCACGACGCCCAGACCAGCCTCATCGAGGCGGTACTCTCCAAGGGCGACCGCCGGGTGGCGGATGCCATCGAGCTGGTGTTCCGGCGGGGCGGACGGCTGGACGCGTGGACGGATTATTTCTCTTTCGAGCGCTGGATGCAGGCGTTTTCGGACTGCGGCATCGATCCGGCCTTCTACGCCAACCGGGAGATCCCGACGGACGCGGTGCTTCCGTGGGACCACATCGACGTCGGCGTGCGCAAGGCGCATCTGCTGCGGGAACGGGAGCGGGCCTATCGTGCCGAGCTCTCGCCGGACTGCCGGAAGCAGTGCTCGGCCTGCGGAGCTGCAAAGCTTCTGACGGAGGGAAAATGCGATGGATAAATTGAGACTGCGGTTTGAAAAGACCGGCCGCGCCGTTTACATCTCCCACCTGGACCTGATGGCGACGATGCAGCGCGCCTTTGCCCGCGCCGGACTGGAGCTGAAGTATTCCGAGGGCTTCAACCCGCATCCGCTGATTTCCATTCTGCTGCCGCTGTCCGTCGGAACGGCGAGCCGCTGCGAGCTGATGGATTTTCGCCTGCGGGAGGATGCGGAGCTCTCTGTGCTCCCGGCGCGTCTTACCGCCGTGCTCCCGGAGGGGATCCGGGTGCTGGAAGCCTATGAGAGCGAACGGAAAAGTTCGCTTCTGAAGTGGCTGGAGATTGAGGGCACGCTGGAATACGATCACGGCGCGCCGGAGATCGGAAAACTGGAGGAGTTCTTTCACCAGGGCGAGATTGTCATCGAGAAAAAGACCAAGCGCGGCATCGGCCAGGCGGACATCCGCCCGGCAATCCGAAGCATCCGCTTTGAACCGGCGGGAGAGGACATCCGCCTGCATGCCGTGATTTCGGCGCAGGAGCCGACGCTGAATCCGGACCTGCTGCCCTCGGCGCTGCGGCAGCTCTGTCCGGAACTGGCACCGGACTTTGCGGAATTCACCAGGCTGGAGACCTATGACGCCGAGATGCGGATCTACCGCTGAACTCTGTGACCTGTCTTTTGCGTAACGGGAAGACGGCCCGGAACAAAATTGAGGAGAAACCAAAGCATGAAGAAGAAAATTGCGTTCTTTCAGAATGATCTGGATGTGGGCGGCATTCAGAAATCCGCCGTCAATCTCATGCGGAACATGGACTATGACCGCTTCGAGATGCATCTGTTCCTCTCCAGAAAGGACGACTTCTGGAATCTGGACTTTCCGAAAGAGCTGCACATCCACTACCTGAATCCGACCCCGAGGTTCTATTCCTTTGTGCCCTTCGACTATGCCCTGAAGCACATCCACTATGATTTTCCGAAGGACATCCTGTTTGACCTTGCGGTGGATTTCAACTCCTACCAGTGCTCCTGCGCGGTGGGCGCGCTGACGGTCCCGGCCAGAAAGCGCGTCATGTTCATCCACAACGATGTGGAGATCAAATACAAAAATGAATGGAAATATCGGGTGCTGTGGCACTGCTTCAAGGGAAAATTCAAGCATTTTGATGCCTTTGTGGCGGGGACGGCTTCCATCATCGAACCGTTCCGGCGACTCTCGGGCGTGACGGACAAGCCTTACAGCGCGATCCACAACTTCATCGACGTCGAGGCCATCCGGAAGAAGGCGGAGGAGCCGACCGAGGTCAGCGTGGACGAGCGCTGCGTGAACTTTGTGGCGCTGGGGCGTCTGGTTCATCAGAAGGGCTATGACATCATGCTGAACTATTTTGCCGAAGCCTGCAAAACAAGAGACGACCTGCGCCTCTATATCATCGGCGACGGCGAGGACCGCGAGGCTCTGGAAAAGCAGTGTGAAGAGCTCGGCCTGACGGAGAAGGTCTTCTTCCTCGGCAGCCGCTCCAACCCCTACTGCATCATGCAGAAAATGGACGCGTTCATCTCCACCTCGCGCTATGAAGGACACCCGCTGAACATCATGGATGCGATGGTGATCGGCCTGCCGCTCTACTGCACAAAGAATCTGGAGCAGTATACCGACGGCCTCGTGGGCAGGGAGGACATGGCGGCGGCCCTTGCCGCGGCCGGGAAGGAAGAAAAGCATCCGGACAACCTTGCCGCCTACAACAAAAAGATCATCGACAGCTACTGGGAGCTTGCCGGCGGCGAAAAGTAAGCGGCTGAGCCGACGGAGCGCAGGCCTTACAGGGCCTGTACACGGAAGGGAGCAGAAATATGGACTACGGAAAACGCTCACTGGAAAAACACGCCGAATGGAAGGGGAAGATCGAGGTCACGGTCCGCGCGCCGGTGGATTCCTCCGAGGCGCTGAGCCTGGCGTATACCCCGGGCGTCGCGACGCCCTGCCTGGAGATCCAGAAGGACCCGGGAAAAAGCTATGAACTGACACGGCGCTGGAACATGGTGGCGGTCATCACCGACGGAACGGCGGTTCTCGGCCTGGGGGACATCGGCCCGGAGGCCAGCATGCCGGTCATGGAGGGAAAATGCGCCCTCTTCAAGGCCTTCGGCGATGTGGATGCGGTACCGATCTGCGTTGACAGCAAAAACGTGGACGAGATTGTGGAGACGGTCCGCCTGATCTCGAAGTCCTTCGGCGGGGTGAACCTGGAGGACATCTCGGCGCCGCGCTGCTTTGAGATCGAAAAGCGCCTGAAGGCATGCACCGATATTCCCATCTTCCATGACGATCAGCACGGGACCGCCGTCATCACCCTGGCGGGGCTTACCAACGCGCTGAAGCTGGTAGGGAAGAAACTGGGTGAGGTGCGCATCGTCCTGAACGGCGCCGGGGCTGCGGCAACCGCCATTACCAGGCTCCTGATCACGGCGGGTGCCTCGGACGTGACCCTGTGTGACCGCGGCGGCGCGATCTGGAACGGCAGGGAAGAGCATATGAACCCGGCCAAACAGGAGATCGCGGCGATCACAAACCCGCTGCGCCGGAAAGGCACGCTGGCCGAAGTGCTGAAGGGGGCCGACGTGTTCATCGGGGTTTCCGCGCCAGGGGTCCTTACCACCAAAATGGTGAAAACCATGAACCGGGATGCCATTGTGTTTGCCTGTGCCAACCCCACGCCCGAGATTTTCCCGGACGATGCCAAAGCGGGCGGTGCGGCGGTGGTCTCCACCGGGCGCTCGGACTATCCCAACCAGGTCAACAACGTGCTCTGCTTCCCGGGAATCTTCCGGGGAGCCCTGGACGTGCGGGCGAGTGACATCAATGACGCCATGAAGCTGGCAGCGGCAAAGGCACTGGCCGATCTGGTCTCGGAGAGCGAACTCTGCGCAGATTATATTCTCCCGAAGGCCTTTGATTCGCGGGTGCGGGATGCGGTCGCGGCGGCGACGGCGCAGGCCGCCCGCGAGAGCGGCGTCGCGAAAATCTGACGAGGCGGGGCAAGTTTCCTGGCCTCAGACAGGATACAAAAATCAGCAACGCTCCGACTGCCTTTTCGGCGGTCGGAGCGTTGCGATTATCGATTATGATAGATGATCTGATCAGAGCACAGGGCGGGAATGCAGGGCTTAGAGATGATAATACTGCATCAGGAAGTCCGCGGTTTTCCGGATGCCGAGCCGCAGCGGAATCGGATTCAGCGCGCCGTAGGCACGCTCATAGCGGCCGATGTCCAGAAAATTGACCGGAACGTCGACGGTGCGGGCGGGCTTCCAGATGATCTCCGGCTCGATTGCCAGCTCCTGCCGGATGGTGTCCAGCACCTCACGGATGCTGGTGCCGTGCCCGCTGCCGAGATTGAAGACCCGCTCCGGGGCATCACCGGCGACGATATTGAGAATCCCGCGCACGGCATCGTCGATATAGAGGAAATCCCGAACCACGCTGCCGTCACCGTAGACGGTGATCGGTTCGTGCCGGAGGGCCTTGTAGGTGAAGGTCGTAACCGCGCCGAGAACCCCGTTGGGACGCTGGTACGGCCCATAGGGATTGGCCAGACGGATGATCCGATAATCGAAGCCATACATGTGATGGTAGAGATAGAGAAGCTTCTCGATGGTGAGCTTTTGAATCCCGTAAGAGGTAATGGGGTCGGTGGGAGTGTCCTCGTGCAGGGGGCAGGCCGCGGCCTTCCCGTAAACCGTTCCGCCGGAGGAGAAGAAAACCACCTTCTTCACCCCGCAGGCGGCGCAGGCCTCGAACAGCTTTGCCGAGTGGACGACATTCGCCGTCAGCTCCTGGGAAATCTGGAGGTTTGACGTGGTGGGCACCGTGGTGCTCAGCAGGTGAAACACCACGTCCTGCCCGACCAGCAGGGGAGTGAAGTCCGGCTCTTTAACCAGGTCGCACTCCACAAAACGGACATTGGGCAGGGCCAGCGCGTCCACATCCGCGAAAGAGGCACGTCTCCGGCTCACGACAGTTATTTGGTTTTCAGGCTGTTTTGCCAGCGCCAGCGTCAGGTTGGTCCCGATAAAGCCGGCGGCTCCAAGCAGAATCATGTTCATGAAACGGCTTCCTCATCACAGAATAATCAAAGGGCTCACCCAAAGGTTCGGGTGAGCCCAATTATAACGGCTTTTCAGTTTTTTGTAAAGAGCAGGCTTGTACGGTCTGCAGATGCTTACAGAGCGGCTTCGACAGCGGCGCGGACCTTGTCCATGGACAGGGTGGGCTCAAAGCGGGCGACGATGTTGCCCTCGCGGTCAATGAGGAACTTGGTGAAGTTCCACTTGATGTTGCCGTTGTTCTTGAAATCCTTGTCCATCTTCTTGACCACACCGTTCAGAACTAGAGCGGCCGGGCCGTTGAAGCCTTCGAACTTGGTGCTGGAGGTAAGCCACTGATATAGGGGAATGGCGTTCTCACCGTTGACGTCGATCTTGGCATACTGGGGAAAGGTAATTCCAAAGCGGCCGGTGCAGAAGGTGTGGATCTCTTCATCGGTGCCGGGGGCCTGGTCGGCAAACTGGTTGCAGGGGAAGTCGAGAATCTCAAAGCCCCTGTCCTTGAACGCGTCGTAGATCTCCTGGAGTTCCTTATACTGGGGGGTAAAGCCGCAGCCGGTGGCGGTGTTGACAACCATAACAACCTTGCCCGCAAAATCGGAGAGCGCTACATCAGCGCCCTTGCGCGTCTTAACGGTAAAATCATACAGATTCATGAGTGTTCCTCCTAGTCGTTAATTTATATTTGATAAAATATATATACACCAATTAAAATAGTTTGTCAAGTCTAAATAGTAGAAAAAATACAGAAAAAATCAACTTGACAAAACGGAGAGGAATTTATAAAATAATATTGAATCAAATATAAATGGAGAGCAACAAGAAATGGATCATACCCCGACTTACGATTACCGGGAAGTGATGAAGCTGTCGAATCAGCTCTGCTTCCCGCTTTATGCCGCGGCCCGCAAGGTGACCGCGCTCTATACACCCTTTCTGACCGAGCTGAACCTGACCTATACCCAGTATCTGGTGCTGCTGGTCCTGTGGGAGCAGGACGGCATTCCGGTGAGCGAAATCTGCCGGAGACTCCATCTGGACAACGGGACGGTCTCCCCGCTGCTGAAGAAGCTGGAGAAGGAGGGCCTGCTGGAAAAGAGCCGGTCACCGGAGGACGAGCGTGTGGTACTGATCACGCTGACCGACACGGGCCGCGCCCTGCAGGAGCGTGCCAAAGAGATCCCCGGCAAGGTGGGAAGCTGTGTCCGGCTCACACCGGTCAAAGCCCTGACGCTCTACCAGCTGCTGTATGAGCTTTTGGACGAAGAGTAATTAAGATAGACGAAATGAAAAACAGATCGAATTTCAGTGTTATAAACTGAGGTTCGATCTGTTTTTTATCTTGCATCGTACCGGAAGAAAAGGTATAATTCAATTTGGAATTTTTTAAGCTTTTTCAGGCTGACGAAAGGAGGGGCAGAGCGTGTCGTATACTTGCTATAACTGCTTTAAGCAGAAGCCGACAGGCGGAGCTTGCCCCTTCTGTGGTTATGACGACAGCAATGCGGTGAAGGATTTTCCCCTTGCGCTGAAACAGGGGGCGATCCTGAACGGACGCTATACCGTCGGCCGTGTCCTCGGCCAGGGCGGCTTCGGCATCACCTATATTGCCCAGGATTACCAGACCGGAGAACGCGTCGCCATCAAGGAGTACCTTCCTTCGGAGTTTGCGGGCAGAGAGCCGGAAAACAATTCCGTGCGGGTGCATTCCAGCAATCAGCGGGAAAACTACGAGTACGGAAAGGCACAGTTCCTGGAAGAAGCAAGGACGCTTGCGGCTTTCAACGGAGACGAGCATATCGTCCGGATCCACAGCTATTTTGAAGAGAACAACACCGCCTACTTCGTTATGGAGTATGTGGACGGTGCTGCCCTGGACAAGTATCTTGCGCAGAAGGGTGGAAGACTGAGCGTAGAGGAAGCAAACCGGCTCCTTCTGCCGATGATGGAATCCCTCGGTAAGGTCCATGCAAAAGGCATCATCCACCGTGACATCGCGCCGGATAACATCATCATCACCAAAGACGGAAGTGCCAAGCTCATTGACTTCGGCGCGGCCCGTTACAGCACCGGGGAGAAGAGCAAGAGCCTGGATGTGGTGCTCAAGCATGGTTTTGCCCCGACGGAGCAGTATATGCGCCGTGGACGGCAGGGGCCGTTCACGGATGTCTATGCGCTGGCGGCGACCTACTATTACGCCATTACCGGAAAAGTACTTCCGGATGCGGTGGAGCGCATGCAGGAAGACACCATGTTTGTGCCGAGCGCGCTTGGCGTAAAGATCAGTCCGGAACAGGAAGATGCCCTGCTGAAAGCACTGGAGGTTAACGCAGGGGACCGCTATCAGAATATGGCGGAGTTCCATCGGGAGATGGCGGCAGCCTCTCCACGCCTGCAGGAAAAGCAGAGCGAGATCGAACAGACGGTCCAGGAAGCGAAAGCAGAGGCGGAGCTGCTTGAGCAGAAAGCGCGGGAAGCGCGAGCGAAAGTCACGCGGCTTGAGCAGGAGAAAGCGGGAAAGACAGAAGGCCTTAAGCCGGAAAACAACAACGAACAGAAAGAGTATCCCCCAAAGACAGAAGAAACGCCGAAACCGGCAAACAGCGCCAAGAAGAGGACGAGGCTTGTCCCGGTTCTTGTCGCACTGGTGCTGGTCATAGCAGCTGCCATTCTGCTTCCCGGAAAGCTGAGAACGCCACAGATTAATGAGCCGATCCCGACGGTGGAAGCCAAGCCTGCGGTACCGGCTGAAAGCGTCGCGCCCACCCAGACGCCGACGCCGACACCCACTCCGACCCCGACGCCGACGCCGACCCCGACGCCGACCCCGACA
>JAGAFT010000064.1 GCA_017627975.1 Oscillospiraceae bacterium | reverse complement strand
TTCCCGCTCCAGGCGCTTGGCGATGATGCCGTTGCCCATCAGCGAGCCGTCGCAGGTGGTGTTGTTCTGTACGGCGCAGCAGCCCAGAACGCAGAAGTCGTCATCGATGGAGATGCCCGCTTCCGCCTCCGGCATGGGACAGACATCGCCGCTGATTCCATACTGCTGGGCAATGTCCAGGTAGTGCATGACGTTGAACTGGTGGAAGATATTCGAGGCAAACATGGTGGGGACTTCACGCAGGATGGTATGGACCTTCTTTGTGTCAAAGCCCATCATGAAGGTGACCATGGAGTTTTCATCCGTCACGACGCAGGCGTCGGAATAGGCCTTATCGTTGCCGACGCGGCGGTCGCCGCGGAAGCAGTTGGCAATCGCCTGGGTCACATCGGCGATGACGAAGTTGAAGGAGGTATGGGCAATCCGCAGCGCCTCATCACGAAGGCCGACGGTAAACTTGTCCATCCCGTGGGGGACAAACAGGTAGCTCATCATCCAGCGATAACGGAAGAAACCCTTGACGTTGCGCGGGACAATGATAAAGCGTCCGAGAACGGACATCAAATAGAGCCAGCGGGTATAATCGTAGAAGGTATCCTTCACGCCGCGCCACTCACGGCGGGCACGCACCTTCAGCTTCTCGTTGTAGATTTTGCCGGGCGACTGTTCCCCGGCGCGCCTGACGGGATTGACGACCTTTTGCACTGTCTTCATGCTTTCCCACCTCTCTGAATGGACTTGATCTCAATGCTCTCTACAAAGGCCTGCACACGGGTCCTCATCTGTCCGGCAGAGGACGCGATGCTGTAGGGACGGTCCACCGACAGCACCGGATAGCCGTAGTCGTCCTTCAGCATGGCAGAGCCGAGGGTTCTCTCATAGGCCCAGGGGTCGCAGAATTTCACCTGCTCATAGATGATGCCGTCCGCCTTGTATTCCTTTGCAAGGTCCGCCACATACTGCTTGCGTCCATAGACCTTTTCCATGTTCATCATACGCGGACACTGGCAGTTCTGGATATAGTGGCGGCAGACCTGGGTCAGCGCGTCTTCTTCGTCATTCAGGATAATCTCGCTGCGTCCGGGATAGGAGCCGAAGCAGAAGCGGTCACAGCAGACAAACGCCCCCTGTTCCTCGATGAGCTTGATCAGGTCGCTGTCGTCCACCTCGGAGCCGACCAGCAGGATGCGCGCACGCCAGGGCTGCTTCTCATCCGGTTCACGGGTCTTCAGCTCTTCCAGGGTCTCCTCCAGCTTCGCCTTGATCAGGTGCTTTGGACATACGTAGCTCGCAAGCGTAATCACGTGATACTCATAGCCCGTAATCCGGGGCCTGTCTTCCTTTCGGTATTCACCGATCGCCCGGATCAGACGGCAGATTTCATTGTGCTCGGCAACCGCCTTGCGAATGGCCCCGTCCGAAACATCGATGCCGTACTTTTCATGCAGCGGGGTGAGAATGTGGTTGGTGCACTGCAGAACGGCCAGATTCACATCGTTTTCCGTGTTTTTGAACGCAATTTCCATGTATTCATGGAAAAAGTTCGGATTGTCCTTCCCCATGGTCTTGAGCAGTTCCATGTTTTCCACTGCGCGGTTCATCATGGTGCAGCCGTCCGGGGTAATCACGCAGTCGGCAAAATTGAAGCCGCCTTCGATGGCGCGTTCGAGCAGCGCGCGGCTGGGCTCGCACAGGAGGTTTGTCATGTAGTAGGTCGCGATGTCCATCGACCCCGTGTGGGGTGCATGCAGGCGGATGGAAAACGCACCGTCCAGATTCAGCATCGGCTCCGGAACATTTTCACAGGTATAGGCGACGCAGACTTTTCCTTCTTCCCTGGCCTGGGTAATCAGTGCGTTGTTGGCCACCTGAAGGAGATCTTCGAAGTATTGCAGATATTTCAGGTCTCTCATTGGTGTTACAATTCCCCCCTAATTAGAATGTGTATCCTTTTTGTGACCCGTTTTTTCACAGATCATACTCTCCCCCTTTTACTCGTTTCATTTTACCGATTTGTGTCTGTTTTTTCAATCACAATCAATAAATTTATAAAAAATGTAGAAATCATTCTTCAGATTTTGTGAGAAATTGCCAAGGCTCGTTTGACAGCTTTTCCAAATTGTCATGACAGCCTTTTCCGTTTTCCCGCTTGCCCTTTTCCCCGGAAAATGGTATGATTCATCTGGCATAATTCAGTCATGATTTTCAGTTGTTCTTTCATGCCAGAAGGAGGTGTCCGCCGTGCTTACCTATACCCTGTCTTCCACAGCTTCCATCCCGCTGTATGAGCAGCTGGTAAGCTGTCTGCGCGAGGACATTCTCTCCGGGCGGCTCCCTCCCGGGGCTCATCTCCCGTCAAAGCGCAGTTTCGCCGGAAACCTCGGCGTCAGCTCCATCACCGTCGAAGCGGCTTACGGTCGCCTGATGGACGAGGGATATGTATTCTCCGAGCCGAAGCGGGGTTATTTTGTCTCGCAGTTCACCCATCCCGATTCGGTGCGTGTGAGCGCAAACACCACCGACATCCGTCTTCCCCGGCGTGAGAGCAGCTATTCTCTTGATCTCTCCGGGAACCGCACGCCCCCTGAGCGCTTCCCCTTTTCGGTATGGACGCATCTTCTTCGGGAGACGGTGAACGACAAGAGCTCGGAGCTGCTGATCGCCTCTCCATGCGGAGGCGTTTCGGAACTGCGTTCCGCCATTGCCTTGCATCTCAAATCCTTCCGTGGGATGAATGTGGATCCGGACCAGATCGTGGTCGGTGCCGGCACCGAGTACCTGTACGGCCTTCTGATTCAGCTTCTGGGCGCGGAGCGGGTGTTCTGCCTGGAGGATCCCGGCTATCGCAAAATCGCGCAGATCTATGCCTCACACCGGGTGGAATGCCGATGGGCGCCGATGGACGAATCCGGTATCACCGTCTCCGGCCTTCTTTCCGCCGGGGCCAATATCGCCCACATCAGCCCCACCCATCATTTTCCAACCGGCATCACCATGCCGATCACCCGGCGGTATGAGCTGCTCTCCTGGGCAGATGAGCAGCCGGGACGTTACATCATTGAAGACGACTATGACAGCGAGTTTCGCCTCACCGGACGGCCGATTCCCTCCCTTCAGAGCATCGATGAGCGCGGGCGGGTCATCTACATCAATACGTTCTCGAAGAGCATCGCCTCTACCATCCGCATCAGCTATATGGTTCTTCCGCCCGCTCTGGCAAACGAATATTACACCCGGCTGTCATTTTATTCCTGTACGGTTTCCACCTTTGACCAGTACACCCTGGCCCGTTTTATTTCAGAGGGTTATTTTGAAAAGCACCTGAACAGGATGCGCCTCTTCTACGCCCGGCTTCGCAAGCAGCTTCTGCAGCAGATCAGCGCCTCCTCCATCTCTGATCGGATTGACGTGCAGGAGCGGGATTCCGGGCTGCACTTCCTGCTGAAGCTTGATACCCGGCGCTCGGATGCGGAACTCCAGGCTCTGCTTTCATCCCGCGGGGTCAATCTTCTCCCGATCTCGGCCTACTACCGGAATCCGGACAATGCGCCGGAGCACACCTTCATTTTCAACTACTCTTCCCTGGACTCTTCCATGCTGGAACAGGCACTTCCCGTTCTGGCGGAATCGATCTGACCATTTTCCTGATTCGGAGGTATTTGCCATGCATCCTCATTATTCCGTCATCGCCGTTGTCGGCGGCGGTGCATCCGGTATGATCGCCGCTCTTACCGCCTCAGAGGTCCCCGGCCGTCATGTTATCCTGCTGGAGCGTCAGCAGCGTCTCGGGCGGAAGCTCCTTGCCACCGGAAACGGTCGCTGCAACCTCAGCAACCGGGATGCCGGTCCGGCTGATTATTTCGGTACGGATCCTTCTTTTGCCGCCCATGCGCTCTCTCATTTTCGGTCTGTCGATACACAGCGGTTTTTCGCCCATCTCGGTCTCCTGACCACCACCGAGCCGGACGGAAGAATCTATCCCCTGTCGGATTCCTCCAACAGCGTACTGGATGTTCTGCGCTTCGGCCTGGACCGTGCCGGGGTTGAACAGCGCTGCTCCTTCCCCGTTGAGGAAATTCGGCCGGATCGGGCCGGGTACACCCTGCGCAGCGGTACGGAAAAGCTTCATGCCGATGCCGTGATTCTCGCCTGCGGCGGAGCGGCCGGCGCGAAGCTCGGCGGCGTCACAGACGGATACCGGCTGGGAAAGGCGCTCGGCCACAGGCGCTCTTCCCTGTATCCCTCTCTGACGCGGATTCTCACGGATCCGGAGTATCCGCGTGCCTTGAAGGGCATTCGGGTTCAGGCTTCGCTGAATCTGACGCGGCACGGCAGTTCTCTTGCGCGCAGCACCGGAGAAGTCCAGTTTACCGAAACCGGAATCTCGGGACCGGCGGGCTTTGACCTTTCCCGTGCCGTCTCCTTCGGCGGTGACGACCTGCTTCTGCATCTTCATCTGCTTCCGTTTGACGAGGATGCCGTTTTCCGTCTGGTCCAGGCACGGCAGAAACAGTTTCCCGATCTTGAGGCGTCAGAGCTCTTCACCGGCATGCTCCACAATCGTCTCGGCCGCATTGTCGTAAAGGCAGCCGGAATCTCCGCCTCCGCCCCGCTCTCTTCCCTCTCGGAAGAAGAGCTTCGACGTGCAGCCAACCGGTGCACGGATTTCTGCCTGCCGGTTCGCGGCGTAGACGGCTTTGACGCGGCGCAGGTCACCGCCGGCGGCCTGCTCACCGAGGGTTTTGACCCGAAGACGATGCAGAGCCGGATCCATCCCGGGCTGTTTGCCTGCGGAGAAGTGCTGGATATCGACGGGCCCTGCGGCGGCTTCAACCTGCAGTGGGCCTGGGCAAGCGGGCGGCTTGCGGGGAGGCTCGGCGCATGATTCTCGTACACAACCTCAGTCTGGATCCCCGGGAAGGCGCCGCCTGTCTCCCGGCTCGCGCCGCAGACAAGCTTCGCATTTCACCTGAGCAGATCCGCGGCTGCGTTCTGAAGAAACGCTCGCTGGACGCGAGGAAAAAAGATCGCATCCGCTTCGTCTGCACCGTGGGCGTCACGGTGGCGGGAAACGAGGAAAAGCTTCTGCGCCGCTGCAGGAATCGGGATGTCACCGCAGACCATTCGGTGCCCTATGTTGTTCCCTCCTGCTCTTCTGAAGAGCGCCCCGTGGTAATCGGCTTCGGGCCGGCGGGCATGTTTGCCGCGCTTGTCCTCGCAAAAGCCGGGCTTTGTCCCATCGTCCTGGAACGCGGGCAGGACGCCCTCTCCCGCCGTCAGGCCATTGACCGTTTTCAGGCCGGAGGGCCGCTGGACCCGGAGAATAACGTCCAGTTTGGGGAAGGCGGCGCGGGAACCTTCTCGGACGGGAAGCTCAATACCGGTACGCACGATCCACGGATCTCCTGGGTGCTGGATCAGTTTGCGCTCCATGGCGCGCCGGAGTCCGTGCGCTATGACGCAAAGCCCCACATCGGGACCGACATTCTGATCGATGTCGTGCAGGAGATCCGACGTGAGATCATCTCCCTCGGCGGCGAAGTCCGTTTCGGCCACCGGATGACCGAATTGCAGTCGGAAGGCGCTGCCTTGACCGGCCTCGCGGTATCCGGGCCGGACGGCCGGGAGTATCATCTCCCCTGCCGGCATGCAATTCTCGCCATCGGACATTCCGCCCGTGACACTTTTGAAGTTCTCCATCATCAGGGAATCCCCATGGAACGCAAGGCTTTTGCCATGGGTGTGCGGATTGAGCACAGCCAGAAAGCCATTGACATTGCCCAGTACGGACGCGAGCGCGGTTCACTTCCCGCCGCCGACTACGGGCTTCATGTCCATCTGCCCAACGGCAGAAGCGCTTTCACCTTCTGCATGTGTCCCGGCGGGCAAGTGTTCGCTGCCGCCTCAGAAACCGGCGGAGTCGTCACGAACGGGATGAGCTATTCCGCCCGCGACGGGGAGAATGCCAACTCTGCCCTTCTGGTCGGTGTAAAACCCGAGGATTTCCCCGGCGAAGGGGTCCTCTCCGGGATGTACTGGCAGCGGGAACTTGAGCAGCTTGCCTTCCGTCTCGGAGGTGAGACCTACGCGGCTCCCGCCCAGCTGGTCGGAGATTTCCTTGCAGGCCGGCCAAGCCGGGGTCCCGGCTCAATACAGCCGAGCTACCGTCCGGGCGTGGTCTGGACCGACCTTGGACAGCTTCTGCCGGATATCATCTATGATACGCTCCGTGCTGCAATCCCCGAGCTCGGCCGCAGACTAACAGGTTTCGACGCGCCGGACGCCGTTCTCACCGGGCCGGAGACGCGTTCTTCCTCCCCGGTTCGGATTCTTCGCGGCACCGACTTCTCCTCTGCGCTCTCGGGGCTTTACCCCTGTGGGGAAGGCGCCGGTTATGCCGGCGGGATCACCTCGGCCGCCGTCGACGGGATGCGCTGCGCGGAGGCGGTCCTAAAAGCACTGGATGACGGGACCAGCTGCTGACCGGCAAGGTGACTTCTCTTTAGATCTCAGGAATCTGTTTCCTTTGTTGACTCTTTTTTGACTCTTTGTTGACTCTTTCGATCTTCTGTGCTAAAATGCATTTAATTCAGATTCTTGAATGATCCTGAATAGGTAAGTACAGGTAAAAGTGAAAGGAGTGTATTTTATGAACTTCAGAACCATGACCGTGAAGGAGTGCTTTGACAACGCTCAGTGCGCAGGCATCATCAAAGCCAAAGCACCTAATCTGATGAAATACCCCATCAAACTTTTTAACAAGAAAACTTGTGGGGAGATCTTCGATCTGGTCGTGTCCAAAAAGATTGTTCCGGAGAGTGTCGCCAAAGAGATTGAAGCCGAAATCAGTAAGCTTTAATGCGTATATGTTGAGGCCGCTGTCCTGAGAGGCAGCGGCTTTTTTCAAATATTTGAAAAAAGGTGTTGACAAATCGGTTTTAATCTGCTATATTAGCGGAGCTGTGGCCGAGTGGTTCAGCTGGTTAGAACGCCGGCCTGTCACGCCGGAGGTCGAGGGTTCAAGTCCCTTCTCGGTCGCCACTATGCCCCTTCTTACAAGGGGCATAAAATTTGCTGATATAGCTCAGTAGGTAGAGCGCATCCTTGGTAAGGATGAGGTCGCCAGTTCGAATCTGGCTATCAGCTCCAGGAAAACGCCTGATTTCGTAAGAAGTCGGGCGTTTTTTGTTGCTTTTTGTTCTACTTTATTCTTGAGTTGTATCCTAAACTTTTCAAAAAGTATAACCGAAACTTTTCAAAAAGTATAACATACAAGAAAAGACAAGTTGAAAAAGTACATAAGTACTGGCAAAAGTCGAAGCAAGCGAAACAATTTTGAAGAAAACGCTTGCTTCATTTTTGAAAGTATAGTAAACTTATACTATACTTCGTTGAGATAAGTGGAGGCTGTATATGGCTTTAGCAACTAAGGAGAGAGTTTCCATTCCCGAACACTGTGTTAAGGTTCATAAGGGGGATTATGTATATATCCAATACACAGTCAGAGCATACAGAAACAGCAAGGGGAAGCCAACAAGTGAGCGGGTCTGTATCGGTAAACTTGATCCGGAAACAAATATGCTGATTCCAAATACCAGGTATTAC
>JAGAFT010000006.1 GCA_017627975.1 Oscillospiraceae bacterium | reverse complement strand
GTGTGTCGAAGCCATCGGCCAGCACTGCGGCAGCAGGGATCTTTCGGTTGACTGGCACGTGGCGGTCGGAACTCCCGTCACACGCCTCAGCGGCCTGCATCAGTGCTACGCGGCGGTCAGCCACGCGCTCGCCTTCCGCCACCTGATCCCGCGGCAGCATGTTCTGAACGTGGATCTTCTCCGTCAGAACCGCGCCTCGGGAGAAAGCTACAGCGCCGTCGATGCGGGGAAGCTGGATCCTTCCATCATCACAGGCTTTGTGGAAAAGGGCCTGCTGGAAGAGCTTGACGATTTTGTCACGGAGTTTTTCGGCGATCTCGGTTCTGCCGTCGACTCCATGATGTTCCGGCACTATCTGATTCTCAGCGCGCGCATCAACGCCCTGGCCGCTGTCCGGGAGCTCGGTCTGGACCGGGAGAGCCTGCTCCGCAGGCTGCCCCAGGCGGAGATTGACCTGAGCGGTGAGAGTCTGAAGCTCTATTTCCGTGATGTGCTGTACGCATCGATCAGTCTGCGCGACGAGGAGACCCGGAAGCAGAGCGGAAGCATTGTCAGCAGTGCCGTCCAGTATATCGACCAGCACTATACGGATGAAAACATCTCTCTGAACAATGTGGCAAAAGCCATCAATGTCAGTACCAACTATCTCAGCGCCATCTTCAGCCAGAGCATGGGCCAGTCTTTTGTGGAATACCTGACCCTGAAGCGCATGACCCGGGCCAAGCAGTTCCTGCGCCAGAGCAACAAGCGCAGCGGAGAGATTGCGGCGGAAGTGGGATATAAGGATCCTCGTTACTTCAGTTTTGTGTTCAAAAAGACCCAGGGGTGCACGCCCCGGGAATACCGGGCGGGAGAAAGCGATCATGAGCGGAATCGGGAAACAGACCGATAGGACTTCCATTTCGTCCAGACTGCGGGATCTGATTCTGCATCTGGCCGTTCCGCTGTGCCTGCTCTCCGTTTTTCTGCTGCTTGTTCTCCTGATCTCCAGTCTCTCCCTCTCGCAGGTCAGCCGGAACATCTCCACCGCCTCCCAGTTCAACCAGAACTTCAAGGACGAAGTCGATCTGAAGATGTACCTCTTTGTGACCGGCAGCGACGAGCAGCTGCCCTGGGAAGAGGTTCAGGCGGCAGAGCAGCTCGCGACCGCGCTGCTGGAAAACACGCACAGCCGGGAGAGCTACCGTGCCGCAAACAGCGTTCTGGACCTCTGTGAGAATCTGCGGCGCTGCATTCAGGAGATTGAATCTACGGACGGCTACGATCTGCGTATGCACCAGCTGGAGTCCAATATCTATGTCATTACGGAGCTGATCCAGAAATATATCTACAATTATCTCTACCACGAAGCCGGAGAGCTGGCTGCCATCCGCACCAGGCAGAACCTCTGGCTCTCGGTGGATATGATCCTCGCCTTGGGCGTCACAATCCTGGTCATTGTTCACTCGCTGCGCAGAAGCTTCCGCATCAGCGGCAGCATCTCCCAGCCGATTGACGGCCTGTATCAGCGGGTAATCGAAATCGGTGAAGGAGATCTCTCTCCCCGGGCACCCGTGCCGGCGGAGGACAGCAAGCTCCAGGCGCTCGGTACAGGTCTGGAAGAGATGGTTACCCGTCTGAATGATCAGATGGAGCTGAACCGCCAGGAACAGATCCGGCTGCGCAGCATGGAGCTGGCTCTCATTCAGGCGCAGATCAACCCGCATTTCCTTTACAACACCCTGGACGCGATTGTCTGGCTGATCGAAACCGGGAAGAATGAACAGGCCATCGAGATGGTCTCGAGTCTCTCGACCTATTTCCGCTCCTTCCTCTCCAACGGCAAGGACATTATCCCCCTGAGTGAAGAGATTCAGCACGTCCGGAGCTATCTGGAGATTCAGCAGGTCCGCTATAAGGACATTCTCGCCTATGATTTTCTGACCGATCCCTCTCTTGATCGCTGCCTGATCCCTAAGATGACCCTGCAGCCGCTGGTGGAGAACGCCATCTATCACGGGATCAAGCCAAAACGGGGGATCAGCCGCATCACCATCAGCAGCAGCCGGGACGGCGGCCATGTAGTTCTGAAGGTTGCCGACAGCGGGATCGGGATGGGTCCGGAAGCGCTTCAGGAGCTCCGGGAATCCCTGGAGCAGGACGAAGGCAGCGGCTTTGGCATGAAAGCCTCCTACAAACGCCTCCGGCTGATGTTCGGAAGCGACCTGGGCTTTGACATCGAGAGCACAGAGAACCGGGGCACGGAGATCACGATCCGCATCCCCTATCAGACGGAGGTGTCCGCATGAAAAAACGCAAATTATTCCCGGGATTCTTTATCCTGCTGCTTTTCCTGCTGTGTGCCTGCGGACGCGTCTCCGGCACGGAAGAGGACCGTCTGATCCGGGTCGGCTTCTCCCAGCTGGGCTCTGAATCGGACTGGCGTGCGGCGAATACCAAGTCCATGACCGCGGCGCTTTCCGAGCAGAACGGATTCGAACTGCTGTTTGACAATGCCAAGCAGAAGCAGGAGAACCAGCTTCTGGCCATCCGCAATTTCATCCAGGAAGAAGTCGATTACATCGTCCTCGCCCCGATCATGGAATCCGGCTGGGAAGATGTCCTCCAGGAGGCCAGGGAGGCGGAGATCCCCGTCATCATCGTGGACCGGCAGATTTCCACGGAGGATAAGGACCTGTATTCCTGCTGGGTCGGCTCGGACTTTCGCGCGGAGGGGGAGACGGTCGTTCAGTGGCTGGAAGAGGAGCTTGTCCGCCGCGGCCGGGACGGTGAACCGCTCCGGATCCTGCATATACGCGGCACAGACGGCGCCACGGCGCAAATAGGCCGCACGGCGGCTCTGGAAAGCGCGGTGCGGCTGCATCCGGAATGGGAAATCGCTGGGATTCTGCCCGGAGAATATACGGAAGCAAAGAGCTATGAGCTCGTGCGGGATTTTCTGAAAACCGATCAGGACATCGATGTCATCTACAGTGAGAACGACAACATGAGCTTTGGGGCGATGCGCGCTCTCGATGAAGTCGGCCTTTCCTACGGTACGGACGGTCAGATCATGCTGCTCTCCTTTGATGCGGCGCAGCATGCCCTGCAGCTCTGTCTGGAAGGAAAAATCAACGCCTGTATGGAATGCAACCCCCTCCACGGTCCCCGCGTAGCCGATCTGATCCGACAGATGGAGAACGGAGAGCAGCCCGAAAAACAGAATTTTGTGAAAGAAACGCTTTTCAGCGCCGACACACTGACAGAAGACATCCTCCAAAAGCGGGAATACTGAATCTTCTCACCCGCTGTATCTTGCCCGCAGGGTCCAGGAAAGCCTGACCCCGCGGGCATTGTTGCCCCGCATCAGGCGAATCAGCATGCGTGCCGCAGTGGTCCCCATCTGATGCCGCTCATGGGCAAGCGAGGTAATGGACACCGGACTGAGCGAACAATAGTGAGAATTGTCAAAGCTGACCACGGCACAGTCCTCCGGCACCCGGCTTCCGGACGCCAGCAGGGTACGGATGAGCGCATAGGCGATCTCATCGTTATAGCATACGACTGCGGTGCAGCCTGTAAGCCTTAAGTGGACAAAGCGGTCAAGCCGGTTATACTGTCCGTTCATAAGCCGGTCCCGGTCGTCTGTATCATACCATAGAATGCTCTCCTCCGGAACCGTCTGCCCGGCATCCAGAAGTTCCGATAGATACCCCCGGTAGCGTTCGATCCCCTGACGGTCGTCACTTTTGAAGATCCCTGCAATCCGCTGATGTCCTCTGTTCAGGAGATGCCGCACCAGCATCCGGGCACCCCCCTCGTTGTCATCCAGAACATAGGCGGCGTTTTCCGGCACCGGAAGCGGCGCATGCAGATAGACAATCGGGACCCCCTTCTGATCCAGCTGCCGCAGCAGATCCAGATTCGGGCTTGGAAGAGCCGTCTTCGCCCCCTCCAGCAGAATGCCCTCCGGAGAGCTCTGTATCAGCTGCTGAAGGATTTCCCGCTCCCGGAGAACCCGGTTGCCGCTGCAGAAGCGCTGCATCTCATAACCGGCACGCGAAAGCTCCGCCCCGATATCCCTCAGCAGCTGCGGGTAGAGGTACTCCTCGGTATAGGCCGTGATCACCGCCACCTTTCCCGTTCTCCCCTGTCCGTCTGCGGAGAGATAGGTTCCGCTGCCGCGGATTCGGACGATGGATCCTTCCTGCTCCAGCACATCAAGTGCTTTTCGGACGGTCTGTCGGCTGTATCCGTAACGGGCAGAGAGTTCTGCTTCACTCGGGAATTTTGTGCTTCCGGCGCGGTGCAGCTGTGTCCACAGCCCTCTCAGGTCCTTTGCCAGAAGGACATATCTGTTTC
This sequence comes from Oscillospiraceae bacterium, assembly GCA_017627975.1. The sequence continues at coordinate 831 of JAGAFT010000006.1, read as the reverse complement.
TCATGTTCCCGCCTCCTCTGCTTCCCGATCTGTGCGGTCTGCCGTTTTTCTGATTTTATTGTATCATATCCTGAAGTTCGCGTCACGTTCAATTTGTGATGACGAAATGGATGCCCGAATCTCTCCCTGCCGGAGGCGGGGAGAGATTCCTTCTGCGGCAAATAAAACCGATAAACGATATCCTACGGATGACGGTTTTCCAAAGGACTTTTTTTCGAAGGACGATATTTTTTGGGTCTTTTGCCTGCGCTTTGGGCAAAATGCTGTACGCCGGAACGCCGGAAACTGGAAACCCGGGCGGAAAATTTTGAACATTTTTCTCCTAAATCGGAAAAAAATCTGCTTCTCGCCGGAAAGTTGTACTTATTCTTCATCCTACCTTATAAAGTTGTATTTATTCAACTTTACGATTTCGTTCTCTGTGCCCTCCAGGCAGTTGACGGAGCGGCTTTTTCGTGGTTTTATTATGCCAGCGGGTACAGTTGCCCACAAAAAATATGGAATAAGGAGAATGAACATGAAAAAAGTAATTGCTATCGCTCTGGTACTGATGCTCTGCCTGTCGCTTATGCCGATGGCCTTCGCCGCAGACGATCTGATCACGGTCGGCGTCATCAACAACCCGCCTTCCGAATCCGGTTACCGTGAAGCCAACGTCAACGACTTCGCCGCTGTCTTCACCAAGGAGAACGGCTATGACGCCAGCTTCTATTACAGCATCAAGAACGATGAGCAGCTCAGCGCTGCGCGCCAGTTCATCACCGACGGTGTTGATTACCTCCTGATCTCTGCTGCTGAGACCACCGGCTGGGATGCGGTTCTGAAAGATGC
>JAGAFT010000063.1 GCA_017627975.1 Oscillospiraceae bacterium | reverse complement strand
GATGGGGTTCCGTTCAAGAAAATAAAAGAGGTTTATACGCGAATTAAAGGCACGCCTATCACGGCCAGTAAAATGAAAGAAATCGAAGATCCTGATGGGGAAATATGTATATTTGCTGGTGGAAAGACTGTCATCAATGCCAGAGAGCTTAATATACCTAACGCTAATATTACAAGAGTTCCTGCTGTACTTGTTCAATCGAGAGGCGTGATTGATGCGGTATATTATGATAAACCCTTTACTTTTAAGAACGAAATGTGGGCGTATACGAATGAGAGCCAAATCTCAGTAAAGTATCTTTATTACGTTCTTAAAAATAACGTAGAGTATTTCAGAGCAGCTGCCTCGGGGATGGGTTCACTACCTCAAATATCATTGCCAGTTACGGAAGATTTAATTGTCCCCATCCCACCTCTCCCTGTCCAGCAGGAGATCGTCCGCATTCTGGATCATTTCACAGAGCTTACAGCAGAGCTTACAGCAGAGCTTACAGCGCGAAAAAAACAGTATGAGTATTATCGACATCTGCTAATGGTACCTGAATATGATTGGAAAGCTTATCGTATTGCTGACGTGTGTGAATTGCAGTTAGGTAAAATGCTTGATGCATCGAAGAATAAGGGCAAACCGATGCCTTATCTTGCGAACGCTAATGTTCGATGGGGGACATTTGACTTATCTGGATTGAAAACAATGCGATTTGAAGACGACGAATTGGAAAAGTACGCACTAAAATATGGTGACGTTATGATTTGTGAGGGTGGGGAGCCTGGACGATGTGCGATTTGGAGAGAAGATAATTCAAGTATAAAATTTCAAAAAGCGTTGCACCGTGCAAGGGCGAATTCCAGATTACTTGATTATCGGTTTTTGTTTTATTGGCTTGAAGATGCTGTGAATTCAAATGCTATTCAGCAGCTGTTTACTGGAACGACAATAAAACACTTGCCTAGTTCAGTATTAGCTGAAATAAGGATCTGGCTTCCCGATAAAGAAAAACAGGGTAAGATTGCGGATTATCTTGATAGTTTTGCTGATATTTGCAACAACCTCAGCTCAGGTCTCCCAGCCGAAATCGCGGCTCGCCAGAAACAGTATGAGTATTACCGTGATAAGCTGTTGAACTTCAAAGAGAAAGGGGCATGAGTGATGTTTGGCATCGACCTAAAAGGTGTCCCATTCAAAGAAGTAAAAATCGGCGAGATCTGTGAGATGCGTAATAGAGGCAGTGACTACTATAAGCAATCGGAGATCGTTGGCCCTCATGAGGGAGCAATGATTATCCAGCCCCCCAATATTGTGAATAATAAACTGTATTTCGACGATGTTCAGTATTATTCATGGACTGGATATAACAAAAAACCGGATCTTAATATACAGATCGGAGATATACTACTGGTTAAGATGGCAGCTGTTGGTGCCCCGTTCAAATCGGCCGTAGTTACTGAACTTCCCGAACCGGCAATCACAAACTCCAGTATTCATATATTTAAAAATATCCGATGTAACACGGCATATTTGCAATTGATTATCTCGTCTGTAGAATTTCAAAGACGTCTGAAATCCTCTCAAACTGGAAGTGGCTCCTTGTTCACGATAAAACAGAGCACTTTGCTTGAAATGCCGATACTCTTACCACCAATGGAATATCAGAATCGCATTGGTGAGGAACTGCTTAATTATCGCGAGAATAATAACGCTTTGATTCAGGCCTTGGAAAAAGAGACTCAGATGAGAAAGAAACAATATGACTGGATCTCAGATTCCATTTTGTGGCATACAAGCAGCTGAAAGAAAAAGGAGGCATCTTAAATGCCTTACTTCAATATCGTTGCCCAGACAAGTGAAAACACGGTGGTGACCTCCTATACGCCGGTGTCTGCCCGCTCCGATGCCTACCAGAGCGAGGCGGCCCTGGAGCAGGAGTTTATTCGCATGCTCTGCGAGCAGGGGTATACGTATCTCCCTATTCATGCAGAGAACGACCTGATCGCAAATCTCCGTGCACAGCTGGAGCGGCTGAATGCCTATCGCTTCTCCGACGCCGAATGGGACCGTTTCTTCAAGGAGATCATCGCCAATCCGAACAATCACATTGTCGAAAAGACCCGGATGATCCAGGAGGACAACGTCCAGGTCCTGAAGCGGGACGACGGACTTACGAAGAACATCACGCTCATCGACAGGAAGAATGTGCACCATAACTCCCTCCAGGTCATCAATCAGTATGTCGTGACCCAGGGCCAGGGCGCCCGGCATGACAATCGCTATGACGTCACGATTCTGGTGAACGGCCTGCCCCTGGTGCATGTCGAGCTCAAGCGCCGGGGTGTGCCCATCCGCGAGGCCTTCAACCAGATTGACCGCTACCAGCGGGATTCCTTTTGGGCGGGGTCCGGCCTCTTTGAGTATGTCCAGCTCTTTGTCATCTCCAATGGCACCAATACGAAGTACTATTCCAACAGCACCCGTTCCAACGCCATCAAAGATGCAAAGTCGGGCCAGACCAGGAAAGAGAAGACCAGCAACAGTTTTGAGTTTACCTCTTACTGGGCCGATTCCGAGAACCGTGTGATTCCGGATCTGGTGGACTTCACCCGCACCTTCTTCGCCCGCCATACGATCCTGAACATCCTGACGAAGTACTGCGTCTTTACCTCCGAGAATCTGCTTCTCGTCATGCGCCCGTATCAGATCACCGCCACCGAGCGGATCATCAACCGCATCGAGATCGCCCACAATTACCGCAAGTACGGGAGCATTGCCGCCGGCGGCTACATCTGGCACACCACCGGCTCGGGCAAGACCCTGACCTCCTTCAAAACGGCCCGGATTGCCTCCCAGCTTCCCTTTGTCGACAAGGTGCTTTTTGTCGTGGACCGCAAGGATCTGGACTACCAGACCATGAAGGAGTATGACCGCTTTGAGAAGGGGGCTGCCAACAGCAACACCTCCACGAAGATCCTCGAGCGCCAGCTCTCCGATCCGAAGGCGCATATCATTATCACGACGATTCAGAAGCTTTCGACCTTTATTAAGAAGAACGCCGGTCATGCGGTCTATGACCAGCAGGTCGTCATCATCTTCGACGAGTGCCACCGCAGCCAGTTTGGCGACATGCACGCCGCCATTGTGAAGTACTTTAAGAAGTACTACATGTTCGGCTTTACCGGCACGCCGATTTTCCCGCTCAATGCCGGCTCCTCCGTGCGCAATCCGCACTACGCCACCACCGAGCAGACCTTCGGCGACCAGCTCCATACCTACACCATTGTCGATGCCATCAATGACAAAAATGTCCTGCCCTTCCGCGTGGATTATATCAAGACCATGGACATGGACAGCGATATCGACGATGAGGAGGTCTGGGATATTGACCGGCGGAAAGCCTTTGAGGCGCCGGAGCGGATTTCCCTCATCACGAAGTACATTCTGGATCACTTTGACCAGAAGACCTATCGCGGGAACAAGACCTATGTCTACAACGCCCTGACGAACATCAGCGACGTGGCCTCCGCAGACCGCGGGAAGGTGGAGGAAATCAAGCGCAAGCAGCGTCTCAGCGGCTTTAACTCCATTTTTGCCGTCTCTTCGGTTCCAATGGCCAAGGCCTATTATGAAGAGTTCCGAAAGATGATCGCCGCCGATCCCACGAAGGATCTGAAGATTGCCGTCATCTACAGCTACGGGGCCAATGAGGAAGAGATCGACGGCATTCTGGATGAGGAGAACCCGGAGGACACCTCCCGTCTGGACCAGACGGCCCGGGACTTTCTGGAGCTTGCCATTCAGGACTATAATGCCCTGTTCCACACGAATTACTCCACCGACGGCGACCGCTTCCAGAACTACTATAAGGATGTCTCCCTCCGGATGAAGAACAAGGAGCTGGACCTCCTGATTGTGGTCAACATGTTTCTCACCGGCTTTGACGCCACCACGCTCAACACCCTCTGGGTAGATAAAAACCTGAAGATGCATGGCCTGATCCAGGCCTTCAGCCGTACCAACCGCATCCTCAACAGCATCAAGACCTTCGGCAACATTGTCTGCTTCCGCAATCTGCAGAAGCGGGTGGATACCGCGATTGCCCTCTTCGGCGACAAAAACGCCGGCGGCATCGTGCTGATGAAGACCTTCGGTGATTATTACTACGGGTATGTATCGGTGGATGGGTCCAGGGCGCCCGGCTATGTGGATCTGGTGAACGAGCTGGGGGCAAAGTTTCCGCTGTCCGAGCCCCAGATCGTAGGGGAGCAGAACCAGAAGGACTTTATCTCCCTCTTCGGCGCGATTCTCCGGATGCGAAACCTTCTGCTGTCCTTCGATGATTTTGCGGGCAGGGAGCTGATCTCCGAGCGCGACCTGCAGGATTATCTCGGCCGGTATCAGGATCTGCGGGATGAGTGGAAGCGGAAACGCGAGCGCGGTGAGAGCACCGACATTACCGATGATATTGTCTTCGAGATCGAACTCATCAAGCAGATCGAGATCAACATCGACTACATCCTCATGCTGGTGAAAAAGTACCACGATACCCACTGTGAGGATAAGGAAGTCCTCATTACGATTCAGAAGGCCGTGGATGCCAGTCCCGAACTGCGCAGCAAGAAGCAGCTCATCGAGGCCTTCATTGCCGGTGTCAATGATGTGGACGACGTGATTGCGGGCTGGAACAGCTTTGTCGCCCGGCAGCGGGAGGAGGATCTGGAGAACCTGATTCAGGAAGAGAAGCTCCGGCCGGCGGAGACCCGCGCCTTTCTGGAGAACGCCTTCCGCGATGGGGAAGTGAAGACCACCGGCACCGAGATCGACAGGCTGATGCCGCCGGTTTCCCGCTTCGGCGGTTCCGGCAGAGCGGCCAAGAAGCAGACCGTCATTGACAAGCTTCGCGCCTTCTTCGAGAAGTACTTCGGCATCGGCAGCAGCCCGGAACAGGGAGAGAAACCGGATGACGGCGGCCGTGTCGTGCAGCTCTACGATCTGCCGGAAGAGGAGGGATTCCCCATGGCAGCGCAGAACGCCACAGTACTCGAGGACGCATAGAGGAAAAGCGGAATGCATGCTGCAGAAATCAAAGTCAAAGGGATCGTCCAGGGAGTGGGCTTCCGTCCGTTTATCCACCTCCTGGTGCGTGAGCATGGTCTGAAGGTATCGCGATGCCGCTCGGCGCCATGCTGATGGCCCTGATGATCGGCTTCTTCGGCGGCGCGCAGGTGATCTGGTACATCGTTGCCTTCGGTCTGCTCATCTGCTTCTGGGTATTTGCGGCAAGCGGACAGAAGAAAGAAGCTCTGTGCGGAGCGGAAGCTTTGTACAGGCGGACAGCATGACGGACTGATCTATGTCGAACAGGGGGGTAGTGTTTTGGAGCAGGAGTACGGAACATACGACAGAATCCTGGATCTCATCCCGGACGGGATTCTGGCGGTTGACGGCGATCTCGGGATCACGGCGATCAACCGCGCGGCAAGGCGCTTTCTCGGTGCTGCGGAAGAAACGGGGCTCAAGGGAAGCCCTGTCAGCGCAATTATGGATGAGAGCGGCTTCGCCCGGCTGAGAGACGGCCGGAACGCGCACTTCATCGATGAGGTTTCGTCCCAGCCCGGTCGCCGCCTGGAGCGTACCTTCCTGGGAGACCGGGAACATGCCGTCTACCTCTGCCTGATGCGGGACGTGACAGAGCTTTGTGAGCAGCAGGAGCTGCTTCGGAAGCGGGAACGGCGTGCGGCGGAACTGGCGGAGGCCATGAACGAGAAGCACCTCCGGCTGGTTCAGGAGGTCGCGGGGCTTCTGGGCGAGGACGCGGCAGACATGCAGATCGCGCTGCGCGAACTGAAGAACGCGATCCGGCCGGACGAGGGAAAGAAGCATGCCTGACGGAAAGCGCCTGGATCAGAACCTCTGCTGGGAGATCGGGATTGTCCGACAGATGAAGCACGGAGAGGCAATCTGCGGCGACACTGCGACCGTAAAGCGAAGCCGGGACCGGGTGCAGCTTGTGCTGGCCGACGGACTGGGCTCCGGGATTCAGGCCGCGATTGCTTCCACGCTGACTTCGGCGCTGGTATCCCAACTGACAGAAGCCGGATTCCCTGTCGGCGAGAGCCTATGCGCGGTCGAGAAGGTACTGCCCGTGACGAGAAAGCACAACCTGGCCTATTCCACGTTCACACTGGTGTCCGCAGAGGGAAGGGAAGTCCGGCTTGTGCAGTACGACAACCCGCCCGCGGTGTTTATGCGGGATGGCGTTCCCCTGGCTTATCCGATGGCATCTTACGAATTCGGGGAAAAGACCGTCCTCGAGAGCGGTCTCACGATGAAGAGCGGAGACATGCTGATCCTCTTCAGCGACGGAATCTCCGAAGCGGGGCGGGGCGTCACCACCTATGCCGGCTGGGACCGCAGGGAGATGGAGGACTATCTCTCCCGGAACATCGGGCCGGACGACGGAGCGAGGCGTGTGGCGGCCGAAGTGGTCTCCGCGGCACAGGCACTGGACCTCTATGAGTTTCACGACGACACCACGGTGGCGGTGCTTCGCCTGCGGGAGCGGCTGACGGTGAATCTGCGGATCGGAGCGGCTGACGGAAGCCTCCCGACAGAGAAGGAAGCCCGGTGCGGCTCTCCGGCGCAGGAGAATGTTTCCGTGACCTGCAGCCCGGAGACGATCCGGGAGACGATCTCCCTGCTGGAGCGCTATCTTCAGGACGGGATGATGAGCCTCGGGGCGGGACAGGAACAGGACGAAGCCTCGAAGCTGCTGACGATGCTGACAGAGCAGGCCAGTGATGTGAACCTTGTGCTCTGCGCAGCTGCGCCTGAACCGGAACAGGAGAAGAAGGAATCCGACGTAGTAGAGTTGACGCTGCGTCTCCGGAAGCTGCTGGAAGAAGCGGGAAAGAGCGTCACGCTGGGCTTCTGCTGAGATACAAAATGATACAGAGAAAACCATCCGGGCAGTTCATTTTGAACCCGGATGGTTTTGTTTGCTGTAAAGGATTGATATTTCAGAAAAGGGAGCTGAAGAGAAGTAATTTCAGTCGCGGTGCATGGGAACCTGCTCTACGTTCATGATTTTTAAGTTCTCATGGACGCCTCTGCCGTCTGCGCGGCCGATCATGGCGTCGCGGTCTCGCTTCAGCTCGTTGAGAGCCTTCTGTCTGGACGGACCGCTGACGCAGCCGCCTTCGCAGATCATGCCCTCCATGAAGTTCTCGGGAAGTCTGCCGAGCTTCATCAGAGTAAGAGCATTCTTGCACTCCACGGCGCCGTTGCAGACCTTGACGGAGATGTCGCTTGCATCGATCTCCTGTTCCTTCAGGCACTGCAGCACGGCGGCGGTAACACCGGCGCTGTTGCCGAAACGCTTTCCGTAGGTGGAGCCCTGCTGGGTATAGTTCTCCGCGGGCTCAAGCTCGATGTCCTTGCCGCGCAGCATCTCGACCGCCTCGTCAAAGGTGAGGACATAGTCGGCATTGTTGCTGATGGTGATGTCCAGGGCCTCGCTCTTCTTGGCCTGGCACGGGCCGATGAAGACCGTGATGGCGTCAGGCTCCTGCTCCTTGATCATACGGGAGACGGCGCACATGGGACTCACCGTGGTGGAGATGTTCCCGCTCAGGGTCGGGAAGTGCTTGCGGATCATGTTGACAAACGCCGGGCAGCAGGAGGTCGTTTTCTTCTCACCTTGCTCAAAGGCTTCCGCCCATTCATCCGCTTCGGCCGCGGCGGTCAGGTCTCCGCCGAGGGCGACTTCGATCATGTCAGCGAAGCCGGCCTTCTTCAGGGCAACACGCCAGGAGTCGGGTGTGATGTCGGGGCCGAACTGGCCCTCCACGGCGGGAGCGACCATGGCGTAGACCTTGCGCCCGGCCAGAATCATATGGATGACATCGACAAGGAAGGTTTTTGCGCCGAGCGCACCGAAGGGGCAGGCGTGGATGCAGTGGCCGCACTGGATACACTTGGTCTCATCGATCCGGCAGAGCCCGCTCTCTTCGTCCATGGTGATCGCTCCGACCGGGCAGGCCTGCTTGCAGGGACGCACCTGATGCACGATGACCTGGTAGGGGCAGTTCTTCGCGCACATGCCGCATTCCCGGCATTTCTGCGGGTCGATATGAGCCCGGATTTTGCCGTGATCCCGTACGATGGAGACTGCGCCGAAACGGCAGGATTCGTAACAGGCGTGACCGAGACAGCCGTGACAGTTGTCCGTCACGGAATAGGAAGAGATCGCGCAGTCGTCGCAGGCGGCAGGGATCACCTGAACGATGTTGGCCGTGTCGGTCTTACCCGGGCACTGCCCGCGGGCCAGGCGTACGCGCTGGCGGATGATCTCGCGCTCGCGATAAATGCAGCAGCGAAATTGGGGAAGCGGTCCCGGAATGATTGTCTCCGGAAGAAACTCCTTCTTGCTTTCCAATTCTCCGTTCCAGGTGAGTTTTGCGACCTCCCGGAAGATGCGTTTTGTGATGTCGCTGGTGGTTCTGTCGTTTGTAACCATTTGTCCTCCCTTATGTGTTTAAAGATGCGGTCCACGGATCTGCGGGCGGCACCGTGTAGTTGTTGCGTTCATAAAGCCTGCCGGTTTAGAAAGTGTCGACCTCCACTGCCTTTCCGATGGCTTCGATGGCTTCGGAAAGCTGCCTGGTCAGGTTCATCCGGAGCCCGAGCTCCAGCGGGAGATCGGGGTTCTGGTAAGCGGCGTTGACCGCCGTGCCGACATAGAGATGGACCTCCGTGCAGTCCTCAATGATCATCCGGGCGACCTTCGCGGCGGGATTCGGTTCGTCCAGGCGCTTGAAGAAGTTTTCGTCGACATGCTCGGGCCGGGCGTATTCCTTCAGAATCTGGATCACCCGGGCCAGGGTCAGCACGCCCTCCGTGACCAGGTCGATCCCTTCGATGAAGCCCTCGGGCGGCAGGCCGGAGTCGTCGTATTCCATCGAGACCCGCATCGGCCGGTTGAGCACGCGTGAAACGATCGAGGCGCTGGTGCCGCCGCTTACGATTCGCTTCACTGAGCGGTCGCCGCTCATAAGGGCCTGCACCATACGTACGTCGTCGGCCTTATCCCGCGCCGGGCCTGTCATCAGGTGCAGCTGGGTGCGGCGGGTCACATGGACGCAGGCGACCGTGGTGTCGTCGCCCGGCCTGCCGGAGTAGAGGTCGTTGCAGGTTTCACAGATCCGCATTGCTTCCCGCAGAGGGGACTGGCCGTCTTTATGGCCGCGCAGGGCAAAGTCGGCGATGTCCTCCCAGGGCCATCCGAAGCTCATCAGATCGCCGAGCCCGGCGTGGATGGTCCCGTCGCTCATGATCAGGAACGTATCTCCGATCTGTGCGGTAAAGCGGAAGGTGTTGATCTGTCGGCCTGAGATGATCCGGATGTTTTCCGGGATCGGGATCAGGCTGTTATCCCGGATGAAGATACAGCCGGGATTTTCATATTCATAGAGAATTCCTCTGCCGTCGTGGAAAATCTGCAGGACGGTAAAGGTCGAATAGGACACGCCGGTCCGCGGATCATCGGGCAGCGTGTCGATGACCGTCTCCACGCATTCCTCCAGCGAGGCGCCTTCCAGAAGCATTTTGCCGAAAATCTGGCTTGTGAGGGTCGAGAGCATGTTGGCACGGACGCCGCTGCCCATGCCGTCGGCGAGAATCAGAATGTCCGAGTCGCTGCGGTGGACGATCTGCACCTGATCGCCGCAGAGAATCTCACCGACATGGTTCAGACTCCGGCTGGCTATTTCCGTCGTGATGTTCATAGGGCGTCCCCGGCGCCTTCGCGGGAGTTTTCAGGCGAAGCGGTCTCCCGGCCGGAGGTGAGGTCCGGAGCGGGCCTGGCATACTTCGTGTTGATCTTGAGCTTCGGCTTCCCGGAAGCGGGAGCCATGGGCAGGTCGTCGAAGGGGTCGGGAATCCTGCTTCCGCCGAACGGCGATGCGGTTTCGGTCTGCAAAGCGGAATCGTCGCCGGAGAACGACGGAAGATCGACCGTCTCCGCTGCCGGTGCGTCGCTGTCTCCGCCCTGCTCATAGGCCTTGTCCTGCATGACGTTCATCAGCCGGGTCAGGGTCATCTTGGTCTCCGCGGTGGTCTCGCCGAGGAGACTTGCGATCTTCTGGGCGGTGAACATCTGGTTGCGGATGACGTTCTGGGCCATTTCCATCGTCGCGTTCCGGGCTTCCTGCTCTTGACGGAGGCGCTTTTCCTGGGCCGTGATGTCGATGAAGGTCATCAGCGTGGCGTTCAGCTTGGGGATGTAAACAACATTCTGCAGTGTCCAGAGGTCATAGTATTTGTAATAGACCTTTTTGCCGTAGATGTTATGATGCGTCTGCTGGACGGTTTCCCAATCCTGCGGATTGATCAGATCGGAGAGGCTGGCTTTCAGCGCCTGTTCCCTGCTGACGTGGAAGAAACGCTCGCCCACAGCGGCATATTCCAGAATATGACCGGAGGCGTCGGCGATGATCACGGCGTTTGGACTCTCGTTCAGAATCAGGTTTGCCATGGACTCGGCCTGAGAAGTCAGATAGGGAATGCACATCTCCAGCTCCGCTTTTCCGAGGAAAACGGCGATGGCTTTCTCGCGGCAGCTTGCATAGCCGCAGGCGCCGCAGTTGAGCTCGTCTTCCGGACCGTGCTTGCCGGTCTTCGCAAGAATTTCCCGGATCTCTTCTTCGGTTGGAACGGGTTCGTCGTGGGAGCGGTCTTCAAACTGCTTGTCAAGACAGACGCCCTCCATGCTGCACCGGAGATCCTCCTGCGGGACGGGATCCGGCCGGATCGCATCCTGCATATCCAGCTTGATCTTGTAGGGGTAAACACCCTTCCCACTGACGGCGGGCCCCTTGATGCAGCCGTTTTCGCAGCTGTTCATTTCGATCACGCAGCGGTGGACCGAGCCGGCTTCGATATCCCGGCAGAGTTCAATACAGTTGGAGAGACCGTGGACGGCAAACTGGCGGTAGCGGTGGGACGCTTCTTCGGAGAACCCTGCCCGAACCGAGGCAAGAACGCCTCCGGTCACGGGATACAGCCGGTTGACCGCCGGGTTGAAGGGGAAAGGCTCGTCCTCACAGTCCTCGATCCGGACAGCCTCTTCCGCCAGCCAGTGCTTCAGCTCGTCAAAGCTGATCACGGCGTCGACGGCATCCGCATGGCGAGAATCCCGGGCTTCCTTCCGCTTCGCGATGCAGGGGCCGACAAAGACGACGCGTGTATCGCAGCCGAGCTTCTGCTTGATGATGCGGCCGGAAGCGATCATCGGGGAAACCACAGGGGCGAGAGCGGGCACAAGTGCCGGGAAGTACATCTCGATCATGTCGTTGACGGCAGGACAGCAAGTGGTGATGATGTTGTCCATCCGGCTCTCTTCCATGAGCTGCAGGTAGGCGTCGGTGACCGCGGCGGCGCCCTCGGCCGTCTCAAACACATCCGCAAAGCCCAGCTTCCGCAGGGCGGCGCGGACCTGACCGATCTGCTGAAACTCCAGCAGGCCGACATAGGACGGCGCGAGCTGAGCTGCAACCCGCTCGCCGCGGCGTATCATGGCCTTTACCTGCGGCAGCTCACTGGTGAGGGTTTTGGCCTCCTGCGGACAGACGGCCAGACATCGCCCGCAGAGAACGCAGTGATCCTCCATGATGACCGCACGGCCGCCGCGCACAGAGATCGCTTTGATTTCGCAGTTTCTGACGCACTTGTAGCAATGCCGGCATCGGGTGGAATTGAAATCAATAATCTGCATCTTGAATCCCGGAGAAGCTCAGCTGGCGCGGGTGAGAATCTCGTTGTTGAAAAAGTCCTCCGCGGTCTCGGGACGAACCGAATAGACCGTGTCGTCGATCACCACACAGACCGCGTGCTGGCAATTTCCGGTACAGAAAGAACCGTTCAGCAGAACCTTGCCCTCAAGCTGATGCGCTTTGACCAGTTCCTTGAGCTTGGCGATCACCTCGCGGGAGCCCTTCATATGACATGCGCTGCCTACACAGATCGACACGTTCAACATCCAAATCATCCTTTCTTTTGCTTTGAATACGCCTGTCTATTCAGCGTAAATTCAATATTCGGCAGAGTTTCATTATGGAGTTTCATTATACTATCAGCGATATTTCCAGTCAAGAATTTTTCAGACCCCGGATCGCCATGGAAACCGGCGGAGAGGATAAAAGAAACGGCAACGCAAGCTTGTAATCATCAGCTTCTTGATATATAGTAAGATCGTTCTCTGCTACAGCAGATGCAGGGGATTCTTTTCGTGACGTTTGGAGATGAACCGTTCATAGATATGTACACACAGGCTGTCGAAGTCAAAATTAAAGGGATCGTCCAGGGAGTGGGGTTTCGGCCGTTTATCCACCGCCTGGTGCGTGAGCACGGGCTGAAGGGGACGATCCGGAACACGTCCTCCGGTGTGACCATGGAGCTGGAAGGGGAAGAGAGCGCAATCTCCCGATTTCTGAGTGTGCTCCCACAGAAGGCGCCGCCTCTCGCGGTGATCGAAGAGATCAGCAGCCGGGAAATACCGGAGAGAGGCTTTGAGACCTTCACGATCATCGGAAGCGAGCGGCAGGAGGAGCGAAACACCCTGATCTCGCCGGATATTTCGATCTGTACAGACTGCCTGCGGGAACTCTTGGATCCGCAGGACCGGCGATATCGTTTCCCGTTTATCAACTGCACCAACTGCGGCCCGCGTTTTACCATCATCGAGGACGTGCCCTATGACCGGCCGAAAACCTCCATGAAGGCCTTCCCGATGTGCCCGGACTGCGAGAGAGAGTATCACGACATCGAGAACCGGCGCTATCACGCGCAGCCGGACTGCTGTCCGGCCTGCGGACCCGAGGTCACTTTTCTGGGGCGGGATGGAGAGCCGATCGAAGGCGATGCGATCGAACAGGCGAGAGAGGCACTGAAAGCCGGAAAGATCATCGCGGTGAAGGGCCTCGGGGGCTTTCACCTGGCCTGCCGCTGCGACGAGCCCGCCATCACCGCGGAGCTCCGGAGGAGGAAGCAGCGCGACGAAAAGCCTTTCGCCGTGATGTGCCGGAACGCGGAAGCGGCGCGGAAAATCTGCTTTGTGTCCGAAGAGGAGGAGAAAATCCTCGCCGGGGCCCGGAAGCCGATCGTCCTGCTGCGGAAGAAGACACAGGGATTGGACCATCTCAGCGAGAACGGGTACATCGGCGTCATGCTTCCCTATACGCCGCTGCATGTGCTGCTGTTCGGCGACGACGTCGACATGCTCATCATGACCAGCGCCAATCTCTCCGACACGCCGATTATGAAAGACAACGACGAGGCGACGGAAGCGCTGCGGGGGATCGCGGACGGCTATCTGCTGCATGACCGCGAGATCCAGACCCGCTGCGACGATTCACTCTGCTGGGTTCTGGACGGGCATGAATACTTTGCCAGGCGATCCCGCGGCTATGTGCCGCAGCCGGTGACGGTGGCGGAATTAAGCAGGCCTGTCCTCGCCTGCGGCGCGGAGCAGAAGGCCAGTTTCTGTGCCGGAAAGGGAGGGCATGCCTTCCTCAGCCAGCATATCGGGGATCTTAAGAACCTGGAGACCCTGGAACACTATGAAGCGCAGATCCGGCATTTTGAGCGGCTGTTTGACATCCATCCGGAGAAGCTGGTCTGCGACCTGCATCCGGACTATCTCTCCACCCGCTATGCGCAGGAACGGGCGGAGCGGGAGCAGATCCCGCTCCTTAAGGTGCAGCATCACCACGCGCACATGGTCTCCTGTATGGCGGACAACGGCCTGGCCGGCCCCTGCATCGGGCTGATCTGGGACGGAACCGGTCTCGGCACCGACGGGACGAGCTGGGGGGCAGAATGCCTGGTGGGAGATTACGCTGGATTTCAGCGCTTCGGAAGTATTCTGCCGATTCCCCTGATCGGCGGGGACCGGGCAGTCAAGGAGCCGTACCGGGTGGCTTTTGCCCTGCTGCAGGCCGCCGACTGCGAAACAGAGGGAATCCGGGACGCAGACAGGCTGGAAAAGCAGCTCACGGCCGGACTGAACTGTCCGCTGTCTTCCGGAATGGGAAGGCTCTTCGACGGTGTGGCGTCTATCCTCGGGATCAAAGAAATGTGTAACTATGAAGGACAGGCAGCGATCCTTCTGGAAGCCGCGGCGGGCGAGAGCGGGGAGCGTTTCCCGGTATGTTTCCTGCCGGATGAAAAGGAAAAGGGCCTGCGCCGCTTCGACTGGCGGCCGGTGATTCGGGCGATGGCCTCGGAAAGGCAGCGGGGAATCGCGGTGCCGGTTCTCGCGGCGAAGTTCATGAACACGCTGATCGAGATGGCGGCCGAACAGGCGGCGGAAGCGGCAGAGGAAACGGGAATCCGTCAGGTCGTGCTCTCCGGCGGAAGCTTTCAGAATCAGTACGTGATGCAGCGCCTTCCGGATCGGCTGCGCGCACGCGGCCTGGATGTCTATCATCACCGGAGGGTTTCCTGCAACGACGAAGGCCTGAGCCTCGGACAGCTGATGATCGGAAACGAGAAGAAGGATTGATCGAAGAGACGGAACGCGGTCTGCCGAAAACCGAAGAAAAACGGAACCCACAGCTGAAGTTCAAAGCCGGCTGTGGGTTTCATGATTGGAAAAGTTAGTTTAGAAAAATTCAAGGATTCAAAGCGAAAGCTATTGATAAAAAGAGGAAAAAGGTATATATTATTCCATGTATGTACTGACGACGATCTGACGATTTACATAATATCGTAATATCTGAAAAGAGTATGGAATCATGTGTCTGGCAGTCCCATTGAAACTGGTAGAAATCAACGGAAAAGATGCGGTCGGGGAAGCCCTCGGCATGCGCCGTGCGGTCCGGGTGGACTTTATTCCGGATCCGAAGATCGGCGACTATGTAATGGTTCACGCGGGCTTCGCCATTGAACGCCTGCCGGAAGAGCAGGCCATGGACGACCTCGAGACCTGGGAGGAGCTGCAGCATGCGCTCGGATGAGACGTGCCGGAAGCTTCTTGAGGCGATTGCGGATCTCCCACTGGGAGAGACACAGATCATGGAGGTCTGCGGGACCCATACCATGGCGATTGCCGAAGCGGGGATCCGAAGCCTGCTGCCGAAGCATATCCGCCTGATTTCCGGGCCGGGCTGTCCGGTGTGCGTGACACCGCCGGAAGATATCGACGCGGTGCTGGACCTGGCAATGGAGCCGGACGTGGTGCTCACCAGCTACGGCGACATGCTCCGGGTGCCGGGAAGCCGCCGGGGGGACAGCCTGATGAGACGGCGCGCACTGGGCGCGGATGTGCGGATTGTCTATTCCCCCGTTGACGCGGTGGAGATCGCCGCGCAGGAACCGGAAAAGCAGATCGTCTTTCTGGGCGTCGGCTTTGAAACCACGGCGCCCGGAACCGCGGCGGCCCTGCTGACGGCGAAGGAAAGAGAACTTAAAAACTTTACGGTGCTCTCCCTGCTCAAATCGGTGGAGCCGGCCCTGCGGGCGCTGATGGCGACGGAGGACTTCGCGGTGGACGGTTTTCTGTGCCCGGGGCATGTGGCGACGATCATCGGCGAAGCGGGCTTCCGCTTCCTGCCGGAGGAGTACCGGATGCCGGGCGTCATCAGCGGCTTTGAGACGGAAGAGATCCTGACGGCGGTGTATCTGCTGCTCAGGCAGATTGCGGACGGGACGCCGAGCATCCAGAACGCCTACACAAGGGCGGTGCGGCCGGAGGGCAACATCCTGGCCAGGCAGATGCTGGACCGGGCCTTTACCCTGCAGCGTGCAAACTGGCGCGGCCTGGGAGAGATTCCGCAGAGCGGCTTTGCGCTGCGGGAAGAGCTTGCGGATTACGACGCGGCGAAACGGTTCCGGATTCATCCGGGCGCGGCGGTGCTGCAGAACGGCTGCCGCTGCGGCGAGGTGATTACGGGAAAGCTCCGTCCGCGGCAATGCCCGCTGTTTGAGAGAGTCTGTACGCCGGAAGATCCGGTGGGACCCTGCATGGTCTCCTCGGAGGGGGCCTGCGCCGCGGCGTACAAGTATCAGGAGATCTGATGGACGAGATTATCACACTGGATTACGGCAGCGGAGGAAAGAAAACCTCCCGCCTGATTGAACAGTATATTCTGCCGGGGTTTTCAAACCCCGCGCTTGACGTGCTGGGCGACGGCGCCCTGATTCCCGGAAGCGGGACGCTGGCCTTTTCCACCGACAGCTTTGTGGTGGATCCGCTCTTCTTCCCGGGCGGCGATATCGGAAAGCTGGCCGTCTGCGGGACGGTGAACGACATCGCCATGTGCGGCGCGGAGCCGAAGTTTCTCAGCTGTGCGCTGATCATCGAGGAAGGACTCCCGATGCAGACGCTGGAACGCGTGCTTCAGTCGATGCGTGACGCGGCGACGAAGGCGGGGGTACAGATCGTCACCGGCGACACCAAGGTGGTGGACCGCGGCAGAGGCGACAAGCTCTACATCAACACCGCCGGCATCGGGTATCAGAAGCATGTTCTTCCGGGGCTCGCGGCGGTGAGACCGGGTGACGCGGTGCTGGTTTCCGGAACCGTGGGGGACCACGGGACCAGCGTCATGCTGGCCCGCAGCGGCATGATGGAAGGGGAGATCCGCTCCGACTGTGCGGCGCTGAACGGACTGACAGAAGCGATGCTTTCCTGCGGCGCGGCCGTGCGCATCCTGCGGGATCCGACCCGCGGAGGCCTGGCTACAACGCTCAACGAGTTCACCGAGGGACAGAATTTCAGCATCGAGCTGGAAGAGGATGCTGTCCCCGTGCGGCCGGAGGTGCGCTCGGCCTGCGATATGCTGGGCCTGGAGCCGCTCTACTGCGCCAACGAAGGGAAACTTGTCTGCATCTGCGCGCAGGAAGACGCGGCACGTCTGCTTGAGACGATGAAACAGGTCCCGGAGGGGCAGGACGCGGCCGTCATCGGCCGTGTGACCGAAGATGCGGCGGGACGCGTGGTGATGCGCACGGCCTTGGGCGGCAGGAGAATTCTGCAGAAGCTTGCCGGCGCGCAGCTTCCGCGAATTTGTTAAAACAGGAGATTTCAGGGTTTTGCCCTGTTCTCATAGATCAAAGCAATTCCATAGTATGGTCTGCAATCCGCCTTTTGGCGGGGCGCGGAAGAAGGATTGGAGAGGTGATGAACTTGCAGGAGTACAAGAGGATTGACATCAGCAAAGATGAGATCCTGCCCCTCGCGGAAAGAATGAAGAAGGAGGGCAGATATCTCGTGATGATCCACGGCCTGATCAACAAGGACGGCCAGCCGGATGTGTCATGGGACTATGCCGTTGACCCGATCGTGGAGAGCTACCACGTGGTCGGCGAGACGAGCTTCCCTTCCATCGGAGAGATCTACTGCGAGGCCGCAACCTGGCCGGAGAGAGAGCTGAACGAGCTGTTCGGCTTCACCTTTGAAGGCCTGGATGTTTCCAAACGGCTCTTCCTGCCGGAGGACATGCTCGAAACCCAGGGCAAGGGCCAGATCATGGTGACTCCGCTGAAAGAACTGGTGGAGAAGAATCTCGGCAGTGCACAGCCGTCCGAGGAGGTGAAAGCATGAGTTATATCGTTCCTATCGGCCCGTACCATCCTGCGCTGGAGGAGCCGATCCATGCCAAGCTCTATACCGAGGGCGAAATGATCAAGGACGCCGAGGTCTTTGTCGGTTACAACCACCGCGGCATCGAGAAGCTGGCCACGGAGCGCAATGCGATCCAGACGCTGGTCCTGGTGGAGCGTGTGTGCGGCATCTGCTCGCATTCTCACGCCTTTACCTACGCGATGTGCGTGGAGGATCTTAACGGCATTGAGGCCCCGAAGCGCGGTGAGTACATCCGCGTGATTACGGCGGAGCTGGAGCGTCTGCACTCCCACTTCCTGTGGCTGGGCATCGCCTGCCATATCATCGGGCATGACAGCATGTTCATGCACATCTGGGATGAGCGCGAGCTGGTCATGGACCTGCTGGAAGAGCTGACCGGCAACCGTGTCAACTACGCCATGTGCACCATCGGCGGCGCGCGCCGCGATGTTTCCGACGATCTGAGAAGAAGAATGCTGGAAGCCTGCGACAAGCTGAAGGCGCCTCTGGACCGGATCACGGAGATCGCCCTGACCGACAAGACCATCGCCATGCGCACCAAGGGCGTCGGCGTGCTGACCAGGGAAGATGCCCTGAAGCTCGGCGCCATCGGCCCGCATGCCCGTGCCTCCGGCGTGGACATCGATGTGCGGCGTGACGCGCCGTACAGCGCCTACGGCGACTTTGAGTTCGACATCCCGGTGGTGGACAGCGGCGACGTCTTCGCCCGCGTGGTGGTCCGTGCCCTCGAGTGCTATGAGAGCATCAAGATCATCCGCCAGGCCCTGGAGAATCTGCCGGAAGGCCCCATCAATCTCGGCAATAAGCTCCCGAAGATCAAAGCGGGACAGACGGTCAAACGTCATGAGGCTCCGCGCGGACAGCTGAGCTATATGCTGGTCGGCAACGACAGCCTGAACAACTACCGCATCAGCATCCATGTTCCGAGCTTCAAGAACACCCCGACGGTGCCGCATATGCTGCGAAACAACACCGTAGCAGACGCGGGCCTGATCATCGCCAGCATCGACCCCTGCTTCAGCTGTCTGGACAGGTAATGCACGAACTGGCGCTAACCGAAGGAATTCTCAGCATCGTCTCGTCCGAGCAGAAAAAGAACGCGTTTTCCCGTGTACTGGAGATCGATCTGTGCATCGGAGAATACTCCGGTGTGATCCCGAGCTGCATCGAGGAGTTCTTCCCGCTTGTCGCGAAGGATACCGCGGCGGAGGGCGCAAAACTCGTGATGAACACGGTAAAGGCCGAATTCGAATGTCGGGACTGCGGCTTTCGGGGAACGCTCGAGAAGCACAGGGCCAGCTGCCCTGATTGCGGCAGCACGGAGATTCGGATGACGGCCGGCCGGGAATTCTATGTGGAAAACCTGATTGTAGAATAGTAAGTTTTCAGTGAAAGGGGAGCTTAACCTTGCAAAAGACGAAATTTC
>JAGAFT010000062.1 GCA_017627975.1 Oscillospiraceae bacterium | reverse complement strand
TCGGGCCAGAGTTTTGCCGCTGCCTTCCTTCAGATTCCGCTTTACAACGGACACCCTTGGCTTTGGCTGTGACCTTCCCGCTGCCGGGCGGTCTCGGGACTTTCACCCATTAGAATGTGCGCTCGCCGGGCGCACTGAAAATGAATCCCTTCAGGAACGATCCTGAAGGGATTCATCTGTTCGTCCGATTTGTGGATTCCATTTGATTCCGGATCTGCTCTTGATGATTGGCTCCGGAATCTGTTCAGCTTTTCCTCGCCTTCAGCTGGTCGATCATTTCGTCACAAACCTCGTCCATGTCTCCCACGATGCCATAGTCGCAGTAGTTGAAGATCTGGGCATTCGGGTTTTTATCGACCGCGACGAACACCTCCGCATCCACCCCGGCCGTGTGGTTCACCGCCCCGGACACACCGAAGCTGATGTAAAGCTTTGTCTTCACCATGACACCGGACTGGCCGATCTGCAGCTTGTAGGGAAGGATTCCGCGGTCATACAGCGGTCTTGTGCAGCCGAGCTTTCCGCCCAGGAGCTTTGCCAGACTGCGGTAACGCTCCAGATGTTCCGAGTCCTTCAGGCCGTTGCCGACACAGACGATGCAGTCGGCATTCGCGATGTCCAGTTCCGGGTCGGCCTCATCCGGAATGAAGTCGATGTGCCTGCAGCGGATCGCGGCGGGATCGAAGCTGATCTCCTCGCGGATCACCTCGATCTTCGCCCTTTTCCCTGCCGGGGCATACTTGAAGGTACCGGGGCGGATGGTGCCCACCTGGGGCCGCAGGACCGGGACCGTGATGACCGCCATGATCTTTCCGCCGACAGCCGGTTCAATGAACTGAATGTCACCGGTTTCGGGGTCATACTCCAGCTCCATGGCGTCGGAGGTGCAGCCGGTCTCCAGCTGCACCGCGAAACGGGGTGCAAAATCACGGCCGTTGACGGTGCCGCCCACAAAAATCGCGGAGGGCTTATACTTGCGCGAAAGCACGGTAAAGGCGTTGGCATAGGCGTCGGTGCTGAAGTATTCATATCCTGTGCCGCTGACAAAGATCAGTCCGTCAATCCCGCACTCCTTCACCTTTTCCACCTCGGCGTCAGGAAGTTCCCCGAGGATCACGGCATAGAGCCGGTCGCCGGTGGTGTCGCAGAGCCTGCGCAGTTCACAGCACAGTTCCAGCCCCACCGGAGCCGCGGTCACGCCGTCATGCTCGATATATACCCACATGTTCCTGTAATCGGATTTCTGCATCTGCGTCACCTCCTCAGATCGCGTCTTTTTCCGCCAGAAGCTTCAGCAGCTCACTGACGTCGGTCTTCGGACTGCCGGTGCGGATCATCCGGCCGGGTTCCGGCAGCTCGGGAGGATAGATTTTCGGCACGATGGTGCCGGAGCCGGGAACGCCGATCTTCTCCGGGTCAAGCCCCTCGATATCGTTTTCCGTATAGGTTGTGATCGCTGCTGTCTTGGCCTCGAGATAGGCCTTCAGATTTGGCAGCCGCCCGTAGAAGTTCTCCTTTTCCACCGTGATCAGGCAGGGCAGCGTTGCTTCGACGATTTCTCTGCCCGTCTCGAGGGTGCGGGTCGCACGGATCTTTCCGTCCGCGATGCCGTCGATGCTGCAGCAGCAGGAGATCTGGGCCGCGTCGAAACGCTCTGCCAGCTGGGATGCCATCTGTCCGGTGGCGCCGTCCTGGGATTCCTTGCCGCAGAAGATGAGGTCAAACGATCCCTCCATATCGGCCGCTTTGACGATAGCGTAGCTGGTGGAGAGGGTGTCCGCACCGCCGAAGGGACGTCCGGTAATCAGAACCGCCCTGTCGCCGCCGACCGCAAGGCCCTCCCTCAGGGTGCTTTCGGCCATTGGAGGCCCCATGGTGATGAGCGTGATCTCTCCGCCGTATCTTTCCTTGACCTGCACCGCCGCCTCCAGTGCATTGAGATCCAGAGGGTTGGTCAGCGTGGGCACACCGGTCCGGATCAGGTTTCCGGTTTCCGGATCCATCCGGACAAGGTCAATATCCGGAATCTGTTTGACACAAACGAGTATTTTCAGCATCCCTTACTCCTTTCCGGCCGCAAGAGATTCGTCGCATACCTTGCCGGGGTTCAGAATGCCGTCCGGGTCAAAGACTTTCTTGATCTCTCCCATCAGCCTGAAGACGTCTTCCCCGACGGATTCCTTCAGATACACCATCTTGGCGTGGCCGATGGAATGCTCGCCGGAGACCTGTCCCTCCAGCTCGGCGCACTTGGTATAGGCCTTATCCATGATGATCTTGACGCGCCTCTTGAATTCCTCTTCTTCCAGGTCGTTCGAGCAGCAGTAGATATGCAGGTTTCCGTCGCCGGCGTGTCCGAAGTTGCGGATGCGGATACCTCCCTCTTCGCCCAACCTGCGGATGTAGATGAGGAAGGCGGGAATTTTGTCCACCGGGACCACCAC
This sequence comes from Oscillospiraceae bacterium, assembly GCA_017627975.1. The sequence continues at coordinate 5,305 of JAGAFT010000062.1, read as the reverse complement.
GTCCATTTCGTCGATGAGCTTCGTGTCCGCCTCAATGGCGGTGAGGAAACTGGAGCGCGCGGACCAGGCGGCCTTCTTGGTGGCGGTGGTGGCGACCACCAGAACATCCAGGGCCCCTGCCTCTTCCGCGATCTTTCCGAGCCGGATCAGCTTCTGGTCCAGCTCGTCCTCGTCGCTGCCCACGAAGGTGACCAGCACCGAAGCACCTACGTCCTCGTTGTTCACTCTCTCCGGGAAAATCGGATTGCCGGTGAATGCAGCGGAAGAGGTGACGATATCCGCGTCCATGAATTCGATGGACTGGGGGTCAAGGTTTGCCATCTTGATACGCGGGACGAAATGAATGCAGCTCTCCACATCCCGGAACGGTACCAGGCAGGAGATATCACAGACGGGATTCGGAATCAGCTTCAGGGTCATCTCGGTAATGATACCAAGGGTTCCTTCCGAGCCGATCATCAGGTGTAGCAGGCTGTAGCCGGAGCTGGTCTTGCAGACGGATTTGCCCAGCTCGACAATTCTTCCGTCTGCCAGCACAACGGTCAGTGCCAGGACATAATCCCTTGTAACGCCGTATTTCACAGCACGCATGCCGCCGGCGTTGGTAGAGGTATTGCCTCCGACGGTGGCGGTCTTCTCACCCGGATCGGGCGGATACATCAGGCCGTGGGCCAGTGCGTCCGCCGCCAGGTCCTTCAGCAAAACGCCCGGCTGAAGACGGACCACCAGGTTGTCCATGTCGTATTCCAGGATTTTATTCATTCGGCGCGTACAGAGCACCACGCCCCCCGCCAGCGGGACACAGCCGCCCACCAGCCCCGTTCCCGCACCGCGGCAGGTGACGGGAATCCGGTTGGCAGAACAGATCTTCATGATCTCGGAGACCTCTTCGGTGGTCTCCACGTCAACCGCCGCCTCCGGAAAGAATTTTCCGTAAATCGGCATTTCATCGTGGGAGTAGCCGGGGTCAATCGTCTCCCCCGCAAAGAATCGTTTTTCGCCCACCACCGCCTTCAGCTGTGCGGCGATCTCCGGCGTAATCTTGTTGAAGGCTGCCATTTTGTTCCTCCGCTCAGGCCAGCAGATCCGTGAGCCTGCCGTCTGCGCCGATGGCGCCGATCTGACGGGCAAGATCGGTCAGCTCCGCCTCGAGTGCGTCAGAGTAATCGTTGCCGGTAACTTTCCGTTCCTCAATCAGCCGTGCCTCGATCTCACCGGGCATGAAGATTTCCTTCACACCGGTGGCGGTACGGCTGTTCTTGAGCATACTCGCATAAAGCGATGCGTGCTCCTTGAAGCGGTCTACATCGATAAAGTGGGCAATATCCAGAAGAATCACGGCGAAGCCCGTTTCTTCCGGCCTCATGTCCTCCACGAACGGAATCTCCGGGCTGGTGAGCGCATCGGACAGAACCCCGCCGAACATGTCGACAAACACGGCCAGACCATAGCCCTTGTGTCCGCCCATGGGCCGGACGCAGTAGGCGTTATGCGGGTCGGTGGTCGGGTTGCCGTCATAGTCGTTTGCCCAGTCCGACGGCATTTCCTTATTCTCGCGGCGGTAGGCCTGAACCTTGCCGATGGCCACGCCGCTGGTGGAGATGTCAATCACGATCGGCCGGTTCGGATTCGTCGTCGGGCAGCCCATGATGATCGGGTTCGTGCCGATGAGCCGGTCTGCGCCGCCGAACGGAGCCTGGCAGGGATAGGTGTTGCTCATCACGATGCCGATGACCCCATCCTCTGCCATGCGGTGGCCGTAGTAGCCTCCGCAGCCGATGTTCGCGCTGTTCCGGCCCACACCTGCGGCAACGCCGTACTTGCGGGCGCGCTCCAGCACCGCGTCATAGACCCGGTTCACCGCTGCGATTCCGGAGCCGCCGCCGCAGTCAAATGCAAGAGATGCGTCTGCATCTTTCACGCAGCGGAAATTCGGCTGTGCCACCAGGGCACCGGCCATATACTGCCGCAGATAGATGCACAGGCGGGAGAGTCCGTGGGAATAGGTGCCGGTGAAATCAGAGTGGGTGACGACAGCGGCCAGATAGCCGGCGTCTATCTCGTCAACATGCAATGGCTCAACCAGGCGCTTGATCAGGGTGATCTGCTGGTCATAAGAAAGATGCATCATGTCAAAGTACCTCCGATACTGTGTTTTTTTTGTTTATTATTCTCAATTATAATATCATGTTGCGGCCACTCCTGCAAGTCCCCAGCGGATCCATAAGTCGTACAACTGGCCTGCCCTGACAGGAAACACCCGGGGCATTTCTGCCCCGGGTGTAAGTTGATCCATTCAGCCGATCTCTGTCATTCTTTAAGCCGCTTTGTAAATGATATTGCCCTGATCAAGAACAAAGCTGACAATTCCGAAAGGCAATGAATCATGTTTTCTTCATCACTATTTTGGGGAGAATATGCCATTTTATTCTTTTCTGCCCCGCGGCAGAGCCAGCAGCTCGCGGACGCGCAGGTCGATCTGTTTCTCAATGGCCGTCAGGCGCTCCTCCGGCAGGTTGATGGACGGATGACGTGTGAAGCGGAAACCGATCAGCCTGCGGAGCTGGTTGCGCTGTCTGGTTCCCATGACCTCCCGACAGATGGCTTCGTAAGACACACCATAAGGATTGGCACGGGTCTTGGCGTATTCTGCAAGATTCTGTACATCGTCGGGCATGGCATAGTTGAAAAGCGACAGGCCGTTGTCGAAGATCGGGGCCGGGCCAATGATCCTGCCGCTGTGGTTGTCCCGCAGGATACCGAAATTGCCAAAATGCCGATCTTCGTTGTAGATTACCGCGTCGAATACCAGCATGCTTTTCAGCTCTTCGGCGGCGTCCTTTCCAATGCTCTCATAGAAATCCAGGCAGGCCTGAATGCCTCCGCTCTTTACGATCCGCCCGATGGAGACATAGGAGGTGTCGATATCGGTAAAGAGCTTGCATTTGGAGGCGAGGATATCTTTCCAGTTCTCCAGATCGTAATGGACGGCGTACAGGCCCATGCGCTCAGCAATCTGGCAGGCGTAAAACTCGCTGTAAGGCTCGCGCCCGGCATTGGCCGCACCCTCCGTACCGCCCTTGTAGAGATAAATCCCATCACCCGGAAGAAAGCGCCAGGCCTTGCGGAGCATGCCCTGGGTGGTCAGCTCCGGCGAAGTGGTGAAGGCCTCGTGGCTCTGCCCGACACCGGTGTAGGCCACCAGTGACAGGCCGCTGGAAAAGCGGTTCTCGTAGAGATTATATTCCTTAAATGTTCCCTCAAAGCCGAGCGGAACAACCCAATAGCTGTCGTTCAGGGACAGCCCTTTGCAGACGTCGATGATGCCCTTGGTGTTGTTGACGCTCAGCCCCAGCGTTTTCAGAATCTCGTCCACAAAAGCGCGGTTCTTGGGGATCACGCGCTTTTCCAGCCACTTCATAACGCTCTCGTCCGTGAGATCGAGGTCGAGCGGGAAGACTTCCTTTCGCTCCTCTTTCACGGACAGAATATGCGCTTTCATACCAGCGAGACCCGCATCCTGAAGAGAGAAGGTCAGAAGCTCTTCGTCATAGAGCCGCAGACTGTATTTATCCACGATTGGCGCGCTCCTTTCTTCCAGGCTCAGACTCACATCTTTGCCCAGCGCCTTGGAGATTTTCAGAAGCATGTCCAGGGAGATGTTCTGCGCGCCGCTCTCAATGCGGCAGATGTTGGAGCGCTTGGTGCCGATCCGATCTGCAAGCTCCTGCTGGGAGATGCCTTTCTCGATCCGCGCGGCGGTAAGCATGGAGATGATCTTCTGCCGATCATCCAGTATCATAGAATCCTCATTCACACTACCCTCACCTCCAGCAGCATTAATGTTATCATATATGATAACAGTTGTCAACGGCCGGGATAATCTCCTGTTATTCTAATTGACCATACTGTTTATCAAAGTGATAAGGACTGCTTCCCCAATATTGGCAAAGCAGTCCCTGTTCTTTTATATTGTTTTTGCTTTCGCTTTGAATTTCAGCCCTTTATGTTCAGATTCTCCGCGCCGGGTGAGGTATCCTTGCCTCTTTACCCGGCTCTGACATGCAGCACAAGGGATACGGCAATCACCGCCGCTACGATGATGACGGCGAAGAGAATGGTCGCCCGCTTCATCATCGTCTTGCGGTGCTTCTTCATCTCTTCCTGCTGCCGCCGGATTTCTTCCTGTCTGGCCTTCGCCCGCTCCTTGGCAGCTTTGGCGTTCTTTTCGGCACTTTTCGCCACATTGGAATAGAACTTCACGGCATCGCCTACCGCATCATTATGGACTTCTTCCACAAATTCCTTGATAGGGTTAATAAACTCGGATTTCTTCATGCTGTGTTCAAGGCCCTCTCCATCACGCAATTCACCCGCCCCAAAAGGGACGGGTGAATCGAAAGATGTTACTGAATTACTCGTTGATGCCGATGACAACACCGGAGCCGACGGTACGGCCGCCTTCACGGATAGCGAAGCGAAGGCCGTTCTCGATGGCGATCGGGGTGATCAGCTCGACGTCCATGTCGACGTTGTCGCCGGGCATGCACATCTCAACACCCTCGGGGAGGGAGATGACGCCGGTAACGTCGGTGGTACGGAAATAGAACTGCGGACGATAGTTGTTGAAGAACGGGGTGTGACGGCCGCCTTCTTCCTTGGACAGGACGTAGACCTGGCCCTTGAACTTGGTGTGGGGGTGGATGCTCTTCGGAGCAGCCAGAACCTGACCACGCTCAACAGCCTTCTTGTCGATGCCGCGCAGCAGGCAGCCAACGTTGTCGCCGGCTTCTGCATACTCGAGGGTCTTGTGGAACATTTCGGTACCGGTGACGGTGGTCTCGGTGCTCTCGTCCTTCAGGCCGACGATCTCAACCTTGTCGCCGATCTTGACGCGGCCACGCTCGACACGGCCGGTAACGACGGTGCCACGGCCGGAAATGGTGAAGACGTCCTCAATGGGCATCAGGAACGGCTGATCCGCCTTGCGGTCCGGGGTCGGGATCCAGCTGTCGACAGCGTCCATGAGTTCCTTGATGCAGGCGTACTCGGGGGCGTTGGGATCGGTGGACTCGCTGACGAGGGCGTTCAGAGCGCTGCCGCGAATGATCGGGGTGTCATCGCCGGGGAAGCCGTAGAAGTCAAGCAGCTCGCGGACTTCCATCTCGACGAGCTCAAGCAGCTCCTCATCGTCGACCTGGTCGCACTTGTTCAGGAACACCAGGACGGAAGGAACGTTAACCTGACGGGCAAGCAGAAGGTGCTCGCGGGTCTGGGCCATGGGGCCGTCGGAGGCAGCGATAAC
>JAGAFT010000061.1 GCA_017627975.1 Oscillospiraceae bacterium | reverse complement strand
GTCTGACGGCTTCCCGGCGCTTTCCCGGGACCGGGGCCGCCATCCCGGCGGTATGCGCACCGGCGGAGTTCTCCTCCCGTGGCCGGGAACGCTTTTCCGGCCGCTTCGGCTCTTCCGGCGCAAGGTGCCTTCCGCCGGGACGCCGCCGGGCGGCGAAGGCTTCTTCTGCTTCCCTCGCCATCACAGCACCCCGCTTTCATGCATCTCTTCCTCGACGAACTCATTCACTCCGTGCAGCGGTCTGCGCAGAACCAGCCCGATCAGCAGGCCGACCGCGCCGAAGATCAGCAGCTGGCCCAGATATTTCCAGTAGTCATAGCGGTACAGGCCGCAGATCGTCTCCCGCATGGCGTTGATGGCATAGGGATAGGGGAAGAAGACATAGATCTTGGTGAAGATTTCCGGCAGAATCTCGATCGGGTAGGACCCGCTGGACCCGGCAATCTGCACGATCATCACGACCACGACCACCGCCTTGCCCACATCGCCGATCACCAGCACCAGGGAATAGATCAGGCAGACGAACACAAAGCTCGTCACCGAGCCGGCGAAGTAAAGCAGCCCCGGATGCAGGCACTGGCAGCCCAGTATATGGAGGTCTCCCCAGACAATGATCGCGGACTGGATCTGTCCGAAGAACCAGTAGGTCAGGAATCTCCCCCAGTACAGCTGTGCGTCGGTCACATGCCTCAGCTTCAGGCGTTTGGGATCCGCTTCCACCTTGATCACGGCGGCCAGCACCACGCAGCCCACCCACAGCGCCAGTGTCGAATAGAACGGCGCCATGGCCGTGCCGTAGCTGTTGATCGGATAAATCGTCTGTGTCTCCACGATCACGGGGCTTGCGAAAAACGCCGCAAACTCATCGGGATCCCCGTGGAGCATCTCGATGATGGTCTCCAGGGTTTCATTGTCCCTCAGTTCCTGCAGGCGCTGCGTCAGCTCGTTCACGGATTCCTGCAGGCCTTTGAGCAGCTTTTCGACCTGCTGCAGCGTGCCGTTGAGCGCGTTCAGCGTGCCGTCCGCCGCATACAGCACCGGCGGGACCTCTCCCACCGTGTCGTCGATGCTCTCAAGCAGGACCTTGAGCATGTCCAGATCCTGAACCATGTTGCTGAAGAGATTGTAGATCGACTGTTCCAGATTGTTGTGGACAAAATCCCGCATCTGTCCGATGCGGTAGATGATATCCCAGCGCAGGATCGTCCGGTCCTCCGCCGGAAGGCCTGCCGCCTTCAGCGCTTCATACTGGGCGTTAATCTTCTGCAGCTCTGTGATCAGATGATCGACGGACGCATACACCGCGCCGGACGCGGATGCGGTGCTGCCGCCCGGGAGGCTGGCCTTCATCCGCTTCAGGTCCTCGATCAGGGTGTTGTTCTGCTGGATCAGGCTGTCGACCTCGGCGTTTGACAGGTTCTCGTTGGAGAGCCTTTCCTGCATCTGGGCAAGCCTCGCCTGAAAATCCCATACCCGTTCCAGCACCTGCTGTTCGGTATAGGCGATGGATTCTTTCGCCGAATCAATCCGTTCTGTCCGGTCCTCCAGGCTGAAATTCGAGAGATTGTCTCCCGCTTCATGCATTCTTCTGCCCAGCACGATGTTGTTGACCTGGAGCTTCTTCATGAGCTCGCAGTACTCGCCGAGCTTGTTTCCGGTTTTGGTCAGAAGCCGGATCATATCATCTACGCTCTCGTGCGTGTCAATATCCTCGATGAATTCGTCGATGCGCGTGAACAGGTTTTCGATCAGGATTCCGAGATAACGCACCTGGATGTTATGCTCTGCGGTGGATGCGGCCGTTTCGGTGATCTTGTTGGCAATGGCGTTCGTCTTCGCATTCTGCCAGAACGTAATGGACGGCGTCTGATCATAGAGGGCCTCCGTAATGCGGTACATGTTGCGGGTCAGGTTTTCCCCCAGCACCAGGGCGCCGTAGTATTTCCCGGAGCGCACCCCCTCCATCGCCTCTTCATAGTCCGTCGGGACCCAGTGGATGCTGGTGCTTGCCGCCATCTCCTCGACGATTTCCTTCCCCTCGTTCCGGTATTCCCCGGATTCCAGGGTATAGCCCTTGTCCCTGCTGACCAGCGCGATCGAGATGTTTCCGGTCCCCCCGTACGGGTCCCAGTTGGAGAAAATATTAAACCAGGCATACAGGGCCGGAATCACGCAGACCGCAATGGCAATCACAAAGGCAAAAAACTGCCTGAGGATTGACCAGAGGTCGTTTATGAAAATGGTAAAAACATTTTTCATCCGCTGATTCCTGTCCGCTTCTCAACATGATGGGGCGCCACGATGCATGATTATACTATATTTGGCGTTCAATCGCAATATTGGAACTGTACAAAACCATTGTCCTGCTCAAAAGAAAGACCCCGCCTTCGGCGGGGTGTAATGCTATGGATTGTTTCAATCGGCTTTCGGAATCACCTTTGCATCTATTCGTTTCGCAAGCGCCGAAACCGCCTCATTGATCCTCAGCAGGCTGAAGATGCGCAGCCTGATCAGCTCGGCCGCGGAGCACACAAGATAAATCAGAATCACACAGCCGGCCATATGAAGCAGCTGCATGCTGCTGTCAATATAGGTTTCGCATCCCAGCACAGTCCAGATTTCCTCTCCAAACAGCGTAAAGGTATGAAGATAAAACACGGCGAAGGACGTCTTGCCAAATAAGCATATGATTTGATTGGCCCGATCCGATTTTATCCTCAGTCCGACGAAAAAATCGAAAACCAGAAGCGCCGTGATGAGAACCGGGAATGAATTGATCGCATAGAGAGCCTCCGGCAGTCTCCTCAGGATCATCCGATCGGAAGCATCGACCGCAAATTTGCTGAGCGGAAGGATCAGGATCACCAGCATCAGCGCATAGTATTTTTTGTCGATCCTGATCTCATACCTGCGGTAATACGCGCCCAGCATGTACACAAAGCAGTACCACAGGAGCGAGTGGCCGCCTTCCAGACTTAATGTATCGGTAAAAAAGAAGACGGGATGCAGTACCGAAAGCAGGATAAACTGTGCGGCCAGCAGGGCCTCGAGCTTCTTTTTCTCCATGGAATGTACAAGCTGATTCAGCGCGGGAGTGAGAAACAGCAGGCAGAAATACGCCGTCACATACCAGTTTCTCCCGCCCATCACGGGGATAATCTGGATCAGATTTGCAGGGGTCAGATCCGCAATTCCGGATGCAAAGCAGAAAGCAGCCAGGACCAGCGTGTAAAAGAGAACCTGGACATAGAAAGAAAGAATTCTTCTCGATGTAAACTGCTTCCGGGAGAGAAAATAACCGCTGATCAGCATATAGCAGTCCACGCTGATGTGGCCGATCGCCTCGACCGTCCAGCATGCGTAGTATGCCGCGCCTCCGACCGTGCTCCGGGAAAGAACATTCCCGAACAGGAGATAATGCACGCTCAGAACCATAAGCATGCTGACAATACGCAGCAGTTCCATATTTGAGTTGCGTCCGGCTTCCTTCATTTACAATCCTCTTTCGGGTATGTATTCCAGAACTCCCCGCCGAGGCGGAGGTCCGGAACCGTCTTCTGTTTTTCCCTGCACAGGTTCCGTCCGCGTTGAACAGCGGGTATGTATTCCAGAACTCCCCGCCGGAGGCGGGGAGTTCTGATTTTCTCTTCTGTTTACGCTTTGACCGTTCCGTCCGCGTTGAACAGCGGCAGCGGCGCCAGCACGATGATGTCGTCCCGCTTCGCCGCATCGCCTTCGGCGAGGACCGCCATCTTGCCGGCGATGATGCCGCCGGCCTGGTGGACCAGCTCTTCCATGGCATGCAGCGACTCGCCTGTGGAGATGACATCGTCGATGATCAGCATCCGCTTGCCGCGGATCAGCTCCGCGTCCGCCGTGTCGATGACGAGCTTCTGGACGCCCATGGTGGTGATGGACTTGACATTGACCTCAAACACGCCGCTCATATAAGCCTTCGGGCCCTTGCGCGCGAGGAAATACTTGTCCGCACCGCTCTGTCTGGCCATCTCATACAGCAGTGGAATGCTCTTGGCTTCCGGTGCGATGATGTAGTCATACTCGGGAGCCAGCTTCAGAAGCTCGGCTGCGCAGTGCACGGTCAGCTCCACATCGCCGAACATGACGAAGGCGCCGATATAGAGATCATCCGATACCTTGCACAGCGGCAGGTCGCGTTTCATTCCGGCAATGTCGATTTCATAAGTCATAACAGTTTTTCCTTTCGATCCGAAGATCCATCATATTATTCCGCTGTCTTTTCCTCAGCGGTTGAATCCGTTTCTTTTTCCCCGTGTGGAAACACCCAGAACTTCTGAATAAAATAGCTTGCCACAAACAGGCATCCGTCCACCACGATCTTCACGGCGGTCGCGCCATGCGTCGTCTCAATCCCGAGCCACCGCACCAGAAGCGTCAGCAGCAGGGTAGATGCCGCAAGTTGCGGCACGGCGAGGCAGTAGTAGCGAACCAGCGCCTTACCGTAGGAGCCGCTGTTCTGAAAAACCAGGCGGTTGTTGAGGTTAAAATTGAAAAACGATGAAATCACGCGCGCCGCAACGTTGCAGACCGGTTCAGAATACGCCCCGAGCACGCCCCCGAACAGCAGCGACAGCACGAAGAAGCCGCCGGTATCCACCGCCCAGGAAGCCACGGAGCTCAGGACATACAGCAGCGGCTGTTTCCCCTTTTCCATGCTCAGCTCCGCCGCAGCAGATCTTTTACCATGATCTTGAAGATCCGCCAGGAGTCCTTCACCGCGTTGTAGTGTGACCCGAGGTTTTCATCCTCATAAACCGTCTCAATGGCCTGCTCGACAAAATCGATGCCCCGGCGCTTCATCTTCAGTAGCATGTTCGTCTCATACTCAAAGCGCTCGCCCTCGATCGCGGTAAAGCGGCTCAGGAACCGCGTCGGAATCGCGCGCAGTCCGGTCTGTGTATCGGAGAGCCGGATCCCGTACAGCCGGAACATGCGGGATGTCGTCTTGTTCCCGGCGACGCTCCGCGGCGGAACCCCCGGCAGATCAAAGTCTCTGCAGCCGAGGATGATCTTGTTTCCCTCCTGAAGCATCCGGTTCCCGCAGGCGATGATATCCCCGATCAGATGCTGGCCGTCGCCGTCGATGGTGATCACACCCTCCGTGTCCGGAAAGCGTTTCAACACCTCAATAAAGCCGTCCTTCAGGGCCCGTCCCTTTCCCTTGTTGACCTCGTGATGAATCACGGAGCACTCCGGAAACGCCTCTGCCCTTTTAAAGTGCGCCTGATGCTTCTCATCGCTGCCGTCGTCCACGATCATGATCCGCTGAAAGCCCGCTTCGCGCAGTCCGTCGACGACGCGGTCGAACTTCTCATTCGGGTTGAGCGACGGAAGCACCACCACGCAGCGTTTTGTACAATCCAGTTTCTCCGGCATCGCAGTTTTCTCCGGTGTCATTCCGCTTTCCTTTCTGTCAGATATCCTCGACCCAGATCACCAGCGGGCTGCCGCTCGTCGTTTCAATCACCGCCCGGAAATCGCTGGAGATCACGTTCGGGCCGGCCGGCTGCTGGGCGGAAGCATCCGCGTGGAACTCGATGATAATCAGCTGGTCTACGAACTCATAGGCCCTGAGGATCTGGCTGCCGTTGAACTGATAATAGGAGTTGTGGGACCAGGTGTCGATCATCGACTGCAGCAGACGGTTGTCCATCTCCGTTCCCTGCTTGATGTACGGCTGCAGCTGGGAATAGGCGTACATCGGCTCGATGGTGTTGGAGCGCATCTGCAGGAACTTGTCCGCGAAATTGTTGATGAAGTCCGCATAGCTCATGCGGGTCGCTTCATCCAGCTGTTTCATGAACTGTGCATCGCTCGCATTCTCATCGATCTGGAAGACGTTGCCGTTCTCGTCATAGATCACGACATTCGAGTCGCCCATGCTGTCTTCCAGCTTGTAGGTCACCTTGGTGGGCAGGCCTTCATACTCATAGTACAGGTTCGTCAGGTTGTCATACTTGATGCCCGTCTCGATGATGTATTCCGGTCCGAGGGTCACGCCGTCCACCTCAACGCGGTAGTTCTCCGGCACGGTGACACGGACGCTGGAGTAGAGCCCCAGCTCGGCAAAGTCATAGCTCTCGCCCGCTACCTTCCACGGGTACAGCTCGGGCTGAATCGCAACGCCCATCTTCGCAAGAACGCCCACCACCGCAGAGGGCAGGTCGATGTCCTTGACAAGGTTCACGGTGGTGTCGTGGGTGAGAATCACCTCACCGATGATATTCGCACCGCACAGAATGTTATAGGTCACGCTGTCACTGCGTGCAAAGCCCGGCTTCACTGCGTAGCTCAGCGGATTCTGCCGCAGCGTGGTCTGGATCAGCTCTTTCACTTCCGCGTCCGTCTTGGTCGGGTGCGGCATGGTCCGGACCAGCACGTCCATGCCGTCGGTCCACATCTCCGTCTGGAGGCGGTTAAAATAGTCCTCAATCACCGGGTCAATCTGTGTCTGGTCATAGACGCTGGCATACTCCCAGACCTCGTTGAGCACGTAAAGGCCGCAGGCACACAGGAACAGGATCCAGAGGATCAGAATCACCACATAGATCGCGGTCCAGACGCCGGAGGCTCTGTTTCTTCTTTTCGTCGCCATCATTCTCTCCGATCTTTCCGGTGGTTTACTTGAACAGCCATGCGTCCGGCAGGGCACGGGAGGTGCCGCTGGCCGAGGACGGACTGTTGATGTACGCACCTTCATAGTACATAACCGTGGAGGAGCCGCCGTCCATGTTGCAGGCGTTCACCGCACCGAAGTCCAGCATGACGTCGCGCGCGTCGCCGAAGCTGGCGCCGATCGAGTGGACCTGGCGTCCGTCGATTGCCAGCAGCAGGATGGCGCCGTCGGCGCGCTGTCCGACCGCCGTACGGGGGTTGATGCCGCTTTCCATGTGGTTGCCGTACTCGCCCTTGCCGTTGATGATCAGGGCCGGGCCGAAGCTCACGCCGTCACGGATGCCGTCTTCCGTCGCCTCCTCGGAGTCATAATCCCCGACGTGGAGAATGTTGTTCTTATCCAGTCCGCAGAACGTACGGGTCGACGTGCCTTCGTGGAAGATCTCTCCTCCCACCACCGTCAGGCCGTCCGGATATCCGCCGGTTCCGCCGCCCTCCGGATCGTAGAAGCCGCCGCCGTTGACGCCGCCGAGCGCGTCATAGCGCTTGGCAAGCTCATCCAGCGTCAGGCCGTAGCCGCCGTAGACCTCGGGCTTGCCCACGAAGACGCGGCTCGGGTCAAGGATGATGATCATCTTTCCGACGAAGCCCTTCTTCTTTACATCCACGATGATGATGCCGTCGCCGTCCTCGTCGATGTATCCGTAGTCGTCCGCCTGCGGTCCGCTTTCCTCATCGGACTTGGGCTGGCTCGCCTTCACGGTGATGAGGCTGGTGTCGGTGGCCTCGGTGTTGTTGATGGACCAGTGCTCATTGAAAATGGTGTCCGTCTCTTCCTGCGTCAGGAAAATCTGCGGAATAAAGTCAAAGCGACGGGTCCACATCATGGTCATCACGAAAGAGTCTCTCAGGGCGGGGGACGGTCCTTTCACCAGGATCCATTCCAGCGCCAGGCCGAAGATGCCGCCCACGATTACCGCGGCCACAATCAGGCCGAACACGCGGTCGATAAAGCGGACAAGGGCGCTGCCCCCGGATTTTGTTTTCTTTTTTTTCATAGTCTTGCCTTTCCGGTGTATCAGGACATGTCAAAAAACGAGCTGCTTTTTCTGTCTGTCTGCTCACATGATACTTATAGTCAAACATAGATATTTTAGCATAACTGTGATGCCTTGACAAGCGGGAATTTCTTTGTAAATTCTTAATCAGAAGGAATCTTTTGAGCAGGGGATTGTAAAAATCGGCGGTTTCCATTATAATACGCTTTGATAACTTTTTTGACCCATTAAACTGGTAAGGAGCATACCGATGCGTACGAAACATTTATGGCTCTCCGTCCTGACCGGTGCCGCGGTCGGCGCAGCCTCTTATTATCTGAAGAAAAAACTTGCCTCCTCCCCCGCGCCTGCCGCCGCTTCCGGCTCCCCCGCCGCCCCGGCCCAGGCTCCCGCTCCCGCCGCCGCAGCCAAGGAAGCGGTCTACAGCTTCATCTCCGGCTTCAAGGATGCCGCCACGGTTGAGTTCTGCTTCCCCTACGACCCGGTGCGCTTCCGGTTCGCCGTGGTCGAGGACGAGTTCCTGGCGGAATCCGGCGATTCGCATGTCGGAATTCTCAGCGGTGAGGACTTCTCCGTCCAGGTGGAATACGGAAGCTACTACAGCGGCGAGGACTTCGCTCTCCTTACCCAGGAGCTCTCTTCCCGCCATCCCGATCTCGATACGGCCGCCTATGGCACGCTCGCCGGCGTGAAGTTCCGCGACGGGGATCATTTCTGTCTCGCCTTCCCGGTTCCGGACGATCCGCACAGCTATCTGCTGCTCACGCTGGTAAAGGCGCCGGACAATGACGACGAGCTCGAGACCATTCCGGACACGGCGGACTTCCGCGCTCTTCTGAATTCCGCGTCCTTCCGCCGCGTCTGACCCAAAGGAGATGAGCTGTCATGAAAAGCAACAAAACCACCGCACTGCTGATGCTTCTGGTGTTTCTGCTGGTTGTGTCGGTTGTGATTATTTTCCTGACGGGACTCGACCGTCCCGCGTCCACCTCCAACCCGTATCAGAACGTCACCACAACCGCTGTGCCGACCGTCGCCGTGGAAACGCCGGAGCCGACCCCGACGCCGGAGGCCACCCCGACGCCCGCAGCGGTGCAGACCGCCGCGCCGGTTTATTATCCGCCCTCCACCTCCATGCCGTCTGAAACGGCACAGCCGGTCAAAACCTCGACCCCGCCTCCGGCCGGTGTGAGCGTGCCTTCCGGCTCCGGCTCCAACTCCACCGCTTCCGGGAATGCCGGCACCGCGGCCGCCTCCCCCACGCCCGTCCCCGGCGCGGATGCCAACATGCTGCCGGCTCAGGACCTGATTCCCATCGTCCCCGGCGCCAACACCGCTTCCGGTAACACGGACGCCGGAAACGGCGCATCCGTGATTCCCACCGGCACCAGTCTCGGCAGCGGCACCTTCCGCTCCGATTCCGGCACCTCCATCAACGTCCACGCCGACTGGACCGCGCTGGTCAGCGGTACAAACACCGTTGACATCACCGTGACGGCCTATGTCGATTCCTACAGTCTCTACACCACTGCCTCGCCGGACGTGCTGAACATCGCCGTCGACGGACAGTACTTCTCCCTCGCCTCCCCGGCGATTGAGATCCCGACCACCACCACGCCCGTCTCCACAAAGATCAACAGCCGGACCGTTACGGTCACGCTCTCCGGCGGGGAGACCCGGAACATCCCGGTCGAGGTCATCTGGCAGTATCGCGGCACCTACGGCGGGACCTACCTCGACGCCATCGAGTGCGGCGGGAACATCACGCTCAGCCGCTGAGCCCGGAAAGGCCCGGTCTTATCTATGCGTACACAGCAACAGGTAAACGAAATCGTCCGGCGGCTTCTGGAAGAATACCCGGAGGCGGTCTGCTCTCTGGATTACGGCAAGGACTATGAGCTTCTCTTCTCCGTCCGCCTCTCGGCCCAGTGCACGGATGAGCGGGTCAACATGGTGACACCCGCTCTGTTTGCGCGCTACCCCAGCCTGGAGGCCTTTGCCGAGGCCGATATCGCGGAGGTCGAACAGTATGTCCACTCCTGCGGCTTCTATCATGCCAAGGCGCGGGACATCGTGAATTGCGCCGTCATGCTTCTGGAAAAGCACAACGGAAAGGTCCCCGACACCATGGAGGAGCTTGTGAAGCTCCCCGGCGTCGGCCGCAAGACCGCGAATCTCCTGCTGGGTGACCTTTACCGGGTGCCCGGCTCCGTGGTGGTGGATACGCACTGCATCCGCATCTCCAACCGCCTCGGCCTGGTGGACAATCTCAAAGAGCCCGAAAAGATAGAAACAGCCCTCCGGAAGATTCTTCCTCCGGAGAGCTCCTCTGATTTCTGTCACTGTATTGTTCTGCACGGCCGTGCCGTCTGCGACGCCCGTAGTCCCCAGTGTGAAAAGTGCTGCGTACGGGATCTCTGTCAGGCTTATGAACAGGGTACCGTCCTGAAGCCGTCGGCAAAGACTCAGCGCACGCGGAAGGCGTAGCTCGTCTCGCTGTGCAGATGCTTCCCGGCCCGAAGCACCGGCGACGGGAAGGCGTAGCAGTTCATCGCGTTCGGGTACAGCTGGGTCTCAAAGCAGGCCGCGTACCGTCTGTCAATGACGCTGCCGCCCTTTCCCTTCCGCTCGGTCAGGAAGTTGCCCGTATAGAGCTGCATGCCGGGCAGATCCGTCTCCACCGTCATCTCGATCCCGGTTTCCGGGCTGTAGAGGACCGCGGCCTTTGCCCCGCAGAGGACATAGTTGTGGTCATAGCCCCCCGCGCGTTTCAGCTGCTCATTCTCGGCGCCGATGTCGGCGCCGATTTCTTTTTCCGTACGGAAGTCAAACGGCGTCCCTTCCACCTTCAGCAGCCTGCCGGTCGGGAGGCAGCCTCCGTCGTTCTCCGCGAAACGCTCCGCAAACAGCTGAAGGCGGTGCCCAAGCACGCTTCCGCCGCC